>QHOM01000315.1:0-2179 GCA_003218785.1 Verrucomicrobiota bacterium | reverse complement strand
AGGCAAACTCGAAAGCCGCCTCGAGCGATGATCAACGTTCTGCGCCGGGACCAACCCCGCAGACGCCGGAAAGCAGACCCGACGGCGCCTGAACGGTTTGTTAGTGAAGCGAACAAAACGTTCAACTCCGAGAGCGCCGCTACAGCAAATGAGAATCTTTAACAGAAGGAAAGGGGTTTGCTTACCTGTAGCCCTTCGTTGTCTTTGTTGCCTTCTGTTCCGTTTTTTCTGAAGACGCCGCGGTCGCCGTCAGCGTCGGCGCCGGCTCGATGTAGGATCGTCCGGATCGTATTCGTACAGCCGCGACGGATCGCCGAAGACCGCACCGAGCGCGCGCTCGGGCCAGATCTCGAAATAGCTCAGCAGTAGCGCCAAACAGCGGCACCAGAATGAAGGCGAGGCCGTGGGCGGCCATCATGAACATCGCCAGCGCACGCAGCACCAGGAGATACACATCCCAGCGCACGCGCTGCTTCAGCTCGTTGTCGGGCAGCGCGTCATAGCCCAAGTGGAACGCCTTCCAGAAATGTCCGGCCGCGAGCGAGCCGAAGGTGAACCAGAGTGCCGGAGAATGCGCAAGCTGGCGTCGCAGTTTGTCGCCGAGCAGCAGATCGTGGAGCGGTATCAACACGATCCAGTACGGCAGGCCGACGATGGCGACGAGGAAAATCCACGTGACCGCGCCGCGCACGAGATTCTTCGCCAACGTCGCGCCGACCGATTTCGGCTGCGTCTCGCGTAGCGCGCGCGGAATCAGCGCGGCGACGATTGCGGCCAGCGCGGTGAGCCCGTCAAACCAGTAGTTGAATACAGCGAGCGCAGCGGACCAGCTGAAGCCGTAGATGCCGACGACCGGAATCAGATTGCGCGCGAGCACGAGCCATGCGTCGCGCCGCCATCGGTCGCGGCGCGGTCGAGCAGGTCTTTTCCCGAGGCTTCGCCATCTCGACAGATTAACAGATAGATCGGCGGCACGGAATCAATTGGCTTCGAATCTGGTGCAAATCTGCGAATGGATCTGACTGATCAGCGCATTGAAGACAAAGCCGCGAGCAGCGCGCTCGATTCTCGACAAGGTCATTGAGTCGGTCAGACTGTAGGACGGATGTTTGTTGGGCATTACGGCATCGCCTTTGCGGTCAAGACCGAGCGAAACAGGATCCCGCTTTGGGTTCTATTCGTGGCGGTGCAGCTCCTGGATTTTCTGTGGGCGCCGTTTGTTCTTCTTGGGATTGAAAAGGTGCGGATCGTTCCGGGAATTACCGCGACGAGTCCGCTCGATCTGTATTACATGCCATACACGCACAGCCTCATCGGCGCACTGATCTGGTCGGGAGCTGCTTTCTTTATCTATAAACTGGTTCAAGGCACACGAGCTTCGAACAGCGCGGCGTTGATCGTTGGCTTGGCCGTGTTCTCGCATTGGGTCCTCGACTTGATTGTACATCGGCCTGATCTCGCGGTTTACGACGACACGCTGAAGGTCGGTTTCGGTCTTTGGAATTATAAAGGCGTTGAATTTGCGGTGGAGATCGGGATTCTCGTGATCGGTATCGTTCTTTATCTAAAACGAAACGTCATCACCTCAGTCTCGCGGAAGATCGGCATCGTCGTTTTCGGTGCGTTCCTGATCCTCGTTCAGACGCAGACCACGTTCGGAAGCCGGCCGCTTTCTTCGGGGCGCGTCGTCGCAATTACTGCGCTGATTTTCTACACGCTGTTTGCCGCAGTTGCGTTCTTGCTCGAGAAACAACAGCGAACACGGGCTCTTTGACGCCGCATCAAGTGGTAGAAAACGTCCAACCCACCTTCGCAGGATTACGGGCGCGGCAGGCCCCCAACGCTCCAGCGTCGAATTCAGAAGGGGCTGATTGACCACCGGACCCACAGTCGGTTAGATCGACGTCGTGATTGTCGAAAGCGCGCGTGAAGTTTCGATCGAGCGCGGTCGTTTGCGTGTCGTGCTTGCGACGATCGCTATCAACATCGTCGCCGTTTCGCTGCTGGTGTTTGCGCCTTGGTCGAACTGGCGCACGGGTCTCGCGCTCAACCTTGTCGACAATTGTTTGCTCGTGGGGTTTGCGCTGGTCCGGCGCGACGAATTGCTCGGCCGGTTTGTTATTTTCGGTTTGGCCGTCGGCATCACCGAACTCGCGGCGATGCCTGGCTGGTCGATTAC
>QHOM01000314.1 GCA_003218785.1 Verrucomicrobiota bacterium | reverse complement strand
TGGTCAAGAGGATTCGTGAGCTGCCGACAAAGTCGTCTTCGGCGATTGACTATCTTGATGACGATGGCTTTGGCACAACGGATATTCCTGTAAAAGTCAAAATCACCGTTGGCGGAGAATCCATAGGGTTTGATTTCTCTGGCTCTGCAAGACAGGTTCAGGGGCCCTTGAACGCCGTGTACAGCGTCACTCTCTCAGCGGTCTATTACGTGGTGAGATGTATGACGGATCCTTCGATTCCAGCAAACGCAGGATGCTTCAAACCCATTCAGGTCAAAGCACCATCCGGGACGATCGTCAATGCACGCATTATTCCGGAAAGAGTCTGCGCTGCTTGCCAAGGAACAATGAACAATGTAACTATAGGAGGGGTCGATCCGCGGAACGGGAAATATTTCACCTACTATGAGACCATCGCTGGCGGATTCGGCGCGCGACACAACAAAGATGGCGTCGATGGGATTCATAGCCACATGACAAACACGTTGAACACGCCAGTCGAGGCATTGGAATCCGCTTACCCTCTAAGGATCCGGAGATACGAGCTAGTGCGAGGGTCCGGTGGACGAGGAAGATCTCGTGGAGGATTAGGAATCAGGAGAGATACGGAGGTGTTGGCTGAAGGATCTACTATATCGTTGATGGGAGAGCGACAGCGCCGTGGACCCTACGGATTGTTTGGAGGAAAGTCGGGATCTCCGGGCGTATATGGAATTGTTCGAAGGAACAGGATCACGAGCTTGTCCTCAAAGACAACTATCTCTGCGAATAGTGGTGACGTTCTGACTGTGACAACCCCGGGTGGCGGTGGTTATGGAACGATTAGCGGTAGATCGAGAGGGAGGATTGAACAGGACAGAGCTGATGGCAAAGCCTGACTCCTAGCACACTTTCACTTTTGCGGCTCCGGGAACAGGCGGGTTCCACTCGGACAAGTCCTGTGAGTTCGTCGCCTGATAATACCATGCAAGTGTGTGATAAGTCGTAAAGTGAATCGCGTCGGCACCAACGTTTGTGGCAAACCATGCCTTGGAATTCTCGCATACGGCCCATAAGCTCCAGAAATATTGACCACTGCTCTGGACCCCATTTATCCCTGTGATCAAGTTGTCCCGTTTCCATAATTTATCAGGGTCTCGACCATAAGCGTGGAAACCCGACACGGATCTGGACAAGCACTAGATTTCTGATAGTAATAGTACGCGCCGGCCTGGAATGCAACGATTCCAACCCCAACTAGAAACAGGATAGCGAACAACGCCTTGTGACCGCCAATGATATTGGATGCCAATCTAAGCCGCATCCGGCGAAGTTCTAAGACCGAGACGCGTTGCGGCAACGATGATGGCGGGAGCGATGGTTGCGAAGAAGATGACATTGCTAGCTTCATGCGCGATCGAAAACGGGACCCCGATAATGTTGCCGAAGACAAAATCCTGGTAGAGAGAACCTGTTCTGAAAATCCAGCTGCCAAAGTTCGTTAATGCGTCATAAGCAAAGGTCGATAGTAGCCCGACGAGTCCGAATATGATGCTCAGGCGTTGATACTCCTTCGTTCCCTTTACAAGATCCCTGGTCACGAAGCTCTTCTTGAGGGCTACACCAGCGAGAGCGTAGAAACACTCTCCTACCATCAGGAATGACAACATAAGGAAAGTGTCCACGCCGTTCGGGTTTACAAATCCGTATACTAGCCAGATGGACGCTGCGACTCCGATTCCGAGTCGAAGGCCGAAGAACAAAGCCGCGATGAATACCAGCGTGTCCATGATCTTGACGTTTGGTATGCCGATGAGCGCATAATTGGTTGCAAGTGCAAGAGCTGTGAAGACGGCCGTAATCATGACTTTGGTGGACCGCCTGTCGATGACGGAAGCCGCAGTGTAGGTGGTCATAGTTGAGGGAGCGGGCAAAGTTACCCGCCCGTTAAATATATCCTTTCGCTGCATCTAGCGGAGGGCCAAGGCACAAGATGAGAATCTGCTCGCTACTTCCCAGCGCCACAGAGATTGCATTCGCACTTGGGCTTGCGGACCAAGTTGTCGCAGTGTCCCACGAGTGCGATTATCCTCCTGAGGCTTCTAACCGGCCCGTTTTGACGAAGTCGGCGATTCACCAGAAGATCCACAGGAGCCTTGAGGTTGACCGGGAAGTTGAGCAGCGCGGCGGCGACATTTACGAGATTGACGAAAAACTTCTGGAGAAGTTGAAGCCGGATATTATTCTGACGCAGGAACTCTGCCACGTTTGCGCTGTTTCCTATATGAAGGTCAAGGAAGCAGCTCGGGTCTTGGATGCAGATACGAAGATCGTCTCACTGGAGCCTACGAATCTGGAAGAGATCGTCGACAATATTCTACTGGTTGGCAGGATGACTGGTGCGCAGGCCGAGGCCGAGAAACTAGCTTCACAGATGCTGCAGAGAATAAGCAGAGTGAAGGGGAAAACACGAGTGGTGGGACGTAAGCCGCGAGTCTTCTTTATGGAATTGCTCCAGCCTCCGTGGGCTGGCGGACATTGGATTCCCGAGATGGTCGATTATGCGGGAGGAGTTGATGGGCTAGGGCGTCTCGGCAAGCCTTCCCACAGAATCGGATGGGATGAAGTTGTTGAATGCCAACCTGAGATAATCGTCCTCTCTCCATGCGGGTTCAATGCAAACCAAGTCATGAAAGAAGTCCATGTGCTGGCATCATACCAAGGATGGGAGAAGATCCCGGCATTCCAGTCCTCCAGAATCTATGCGGTCAATGCGTCCGCGTATTTCAGTAGATCGGGTCCTCGAGTGGTTGATGGGCTTGAGATCCTAGCTCACATAATACATCCCAAGCTTTTCCCAGAGAATCCACACCCGGAAGCTTTGAGGATGGTTCCCGGAGAACTGGTTAAGGGCAAGAGAATCATTGAAACAAAGCAAACGTAGTACAGACGAGTGAACCCAGATGCCCTTGAAATCTCAAAAGGAGAAGGCGGAGGATTTTCGCGCGCTCCACCATGGGAGGCGAATTCTGATTCTTCCGAACGGATGGGATGTTCCGAGTGCACGCTTGTTTGAGGATGCAGGGTTCCCTGCAATCGCGACGTCCAGCGCCGGTATGCTGGTCTCCTTAGGCTATCCTGACGGTGAAGTGATTGGTAGAACCGAGTTTGTCTCGGCAGTTGGGAGAATTGCCAGAGTCTTGTCGGTTCCGCTCTCCGCTGATGTTGTCGCTGGCTTTGGAAAGACCACAAAAGAGGTTCTCGTGACAGTCAAGGCGATTCTAAAGACGGGAGCTGTCGGAATAAACA
>QHOM01000042.1 GCA_003218785.1 Verrucomicrobiota bacterium | reverse complement strand
TCCGGAAAGCGAAGATCGTAACAGATGCTGAAGCCAAAAAGCAGACCGCCTAGCTCAAAGCTCACAAAGGAATCACCCGGCGCAAAGCACGTTTGTTCCTCGACGGGCGCGACCGCATATAGGTGAGTCTTGCGATACTTCGCTGCGATCTTGCCCTGTGGATCGACAAGGATCTGCGAATTGTAAATGGATGAGCCATCCCGCTCCGAGACGCCGCTGACGATCCCGATCGAAATTCTCTTCGCGATTTCCTGGACACCGGGAACAAATCCGTTTGTCCAATCGCTCGCATGCTCTCGGATCATCGGCATCGAGTAGCCAGTGTCAGTCATCTCCGGAAAAACGATCAGCTCCGCGCCGCCGACATCTTTGGCACGGCGAGAAAAGTCGCGGACCTTCAGGAGATTCGCTTCCGGATCACCGAGCGAACACGCAATTTGGGCGACGGCAATTTTCATGAAAGTGTCATTCTGAGCGAAGTGAAGAATCTCTGATTATTTATGGAGCGATCTCCCACGAAGCCATAGTCAGAGATGTTTCGCTTCGCTCAACATGACAGGGCTATTAATGATGCGTCCTACGCAGCAATCGATCTGCGGTAACCGAAAAATTCGCGCTTCTTGATTACGTGCGCGACCTCTGGTGGGACCATTCGCTCCCAGTTGCTGTCTCCAGATTTCAATCTGGTTAAGACGTCGGGCGGATGAATTCGCAAATATTCCGGATGATAATCGGTGATTTCCTGGACGTATTGATTGTCGATCAAATATTGAAACAACGAGCGAAGATTTCGTGCGACTTTGATTTGCGTTGCGGTGATGATCTTGCCGCTGGCCTCATCAATCATTGGATAAACGTAAAGCTTTAGTCCTCCCTTAAACATTCGCCCAAGCGCTTCGAGAATTCCGCCCTCGAGATTCAAGTAATATTTTTCGTCGAAGATCTCCATCAAGCTGGGTACGCCCATGACAAGGCCGATCATCTTGTTCATGTAACGAGAGAGATAGCCGGCGAGGCGATAATACTCGCCGAATTTCGAGATCAAGACCGTCCGTCCGAGCCCGCCGAGAATATCCACGCGCGCGAGAAAATCAGCGTGATTGAGCTGCCCTTCAGCGAGCAAATTCTCAAGCGTCATTTCCATGAGGACGACGAGATCTTCTTCCGAACAACCTGACTGTGCGAGAAAGACGCGGCGCGCACCGTCCAGCATGTCGTTCGTGGCGTAGGTCACAGGTCGAAAACTCCCTCGTTCGACCAAGATCGCCTTTTTGAAAAAAACCTCGGCAGGCTGCACGGTCTCTCCGTCTGCCCTAAACATCACTGCGTTCGTCAAGCCCTGGCTGACTAGCTGCAGACTCATTAACCGATTGTCGACCGTTGAAAGGCGGGTCCTGAGAATTTGATCATGTCCACTTCGATCCGGCCCGGAGCGAGGTTTTCCTGAAGCGATGAAATTAGTGTTTCCGGCTCGTGATAATAAAACGCGCCGTAGAGCAGATTCACCCCAATGACCCCAAGCGCTTCTTGTTGGTCAACGTTTGCTTCATCAAGCATCCGCACGTGGATAATAATCTGGCTTGGGTCGCCGCGTTTTTCAGACTGAAATCGCACGCCCAGCCAGCCGTGTGATTCATTGTGCCGTTTAAAACTGCGCGCCGCGACTGTATCTGCGAAAACGAAAAATGTTCTTTCCGCTCCAAGCCTTTCGTTAAGCCGTTCCACCAGAAGATCGTACTCATGGTTGAGCATTGTTTGGAGGCGGATGCGGCTGACGTAACGATCCGTGGGACCGTAAATTGCGTCGCTGAAGTCATATCGTAGGCTGACATCGTCTTGGCGATGGTGCCGGCCGCAGCACCCATGTGGAAAAACCGGCGCGCCACCTCCTGGCCCGCGCCGATCTCGGCAAACGTTCCATACTTATTGGCATTCAGGTTAATCTGAAGAGCCTTTTTGTCGGTGCCGATCTCCATTTCCGGGTTCATGCGTAACATCAAAGATGTAAGCATTTGCCGTCTTCTCAACCGAGCAAATGCTGAAGCGGCAATTTCTGATTGTTTGCTCGGCTTTCGGCGGTCCGGCGATCGCCGTTTACAAGCGCACCAATTCCGTGCGTTTAACCGGTATCCAGCCCCGCAACTTATTCGGCATCTTGGTCCGTCACAATCGCCAGCGCACGGCCTTTGCTGCCGCGGTCGAGTCCATAAATCGCCAAAGTCGCGATGGCGAAGATGAAGAGCGAAAGAATCGACAAGGCGATCGTGGCGGCCGATCGCCGGCGAGCGAAGATCAGCCTGACAATACAAAAAACTCCAACCCAAAAAGCAACCGCTGCCGAGATGCTGTATTGATTGCTACTGGCAGATTGGAGGTAGCGTTCCGGCCAGCTTTGTTGCATCTCCAGCGCACGCGCTTCATCGCGCGCGATCTGCAAATTGGCGGTGGCTTCGGGATGATGTCGCTCCAGCGCGAGCGCACGCTCATAATTGAGAATCGCGCGCCCAAAATCGCCTGTGCGGAAGTAAGCGTTGCCGAGATCATAAAACAGGTTTGCGCTCCATTGCCCAGAGCCGACAAGAGTTCTATAACCGGAGATTGCTTCATTGAAATTGCCCTGTGCGTAATCCTGGTTCGCCTTTGCAAAGTCGCTATCTAATTGCGCAAACGCCGACGAAGTCGAAACCGCGCAGAGAAGAAATGCGAGTAATCTTGCGTAGTTTTTCATTTCAAATGTTCAATCAATTCCAGCACGTCGCGGCGACTCTCCGGAGAAATCTTTTCCGATCCGTTGTGGGTTCCGCTGTATTGCAACTCGTCGCTTTGTTCGAACAACCGGCGCAACCGCTCACGCGAATCGCCGTTTAGTCCAAATGTATCGGCCGCCGTTTCCACATCGACCGTGTTTGGATCCACATTGCGCGCTAGGGCAGCTTTAACCCGAACGACTCTGGAAGCCTCTGCATAATACTCTCGCGGCGACGCGTCGCTGCGATGCAATTTGCGCATTAGTGCGACAGCTTCATGCTGCAGCGCAGCGATGCGTCGTGCCTCGCGATTATTAATCCTGGCTTGCCGAATTTTCCATCCGGCAAATCCAATCAACGCAAGCAATGGAACCAACTGGACCGTCCAGAAAAGCCGGCGAGCGTAAAGTGGCGCGAACGATTGTGCTACTGCGGGCCGTTCCGTGAGTTGATACAAAATATCCTGCGGCTTCTGGACCGGCGTCGGAGCAGCAACTGCAGCCGGGGGCGGTGACCCCGGCGGGACTACGGCCGCGCCTGCAGCTGCCAGTGCGCCACCTTGCACATTGATCGCAATCGGATCGCTGTGCAGGGTCACATATTGCTCGTTCACTGGATCGAAATAGGAAAATGCCATCACTGGCATGCTTTGCTTCTTTTCGTTGGGTGAAAGCACTGTTTCGAAAGTTTTCGTGCCGCTTATGCCGACGTCATCGTCCTGCTTGAACTTGGAAGATGGCGGATATTTGTGCCAGCCGTGCTCGTCCTCAATCCCGGGCGCATTGACTCGATCGAAATTGCCGCGTCCGGAGATCGTCGTTGTAACCGTAATTGGATCCCCCACTTGAACACTCTTGGGCTTCGCATCCGCTGTCATTGTGAAATTCCCGATCGCCCCTGAAAAATTCGCCGGCGCGTTTTGCGGCAATGGTTTTACGTCGAAAGCTACAGGTTCGCTGTTGATTTCTATCTCACGCCGCTCGCCAACTTCGCCAAATGGATCGGAGAAAAAAGGATCGGAGAACGGATCGTCCAGGTTAAACAAGTCGAATGGCGAACGAGAGCGCGGTGAACTTGGCCTTCGCGGGGTCAACACCTGCGCCTTTGCCTTAACCGGTCCGATTTCAAAATTTCCCGCGCGGGCTGCAGCGATCGCAGTCTTAAATGTCACAACATCGTAAGTTCTGCCGCTAATCGTCTCCCGATTCTCTCCGGATTGCTGTAACTTGTGCGCAGTAAATCCTTGTCCCGTAATTTCGGGAAGGTCGATCAGCCTTGGATGGGTGCGCGGATCAAATCCGAGCCGAATCTGAACAGGGACGATCTCGCCGACAAAGGCAGTCTTCTTAGGCACAATCAATTCGGCGAAAACGAGTTTGCTCGCGTTGCCCGGTCGCGTGTCCTGAGCTGGGCGAGAGGTAGATGAACGACCGGGCGAATCGGCATCGGCAACGTTTAATATCAGTTCGGGTGTCCGCAGCAACTTGCCGCCTGCGTAAATTGTTTGAGGCGAAATCGTGAATCGGCCCGCTTTCAGCGGCAGAATAGTATAATTGTACGTCACGCTCGAGTTGGTCATGAAATTGCGTATTTCGAACTGTCGCGATGTTCCGGTCGCGTGAATTTCCAAACCATCGACTGAGATTTCTTCCGGCGGTCTCGCATCACCAGGCCCGCTCACCTTGATTTGCAACTCCACCATTTGGTCGACAACCGCTTCCGAGTTACTCAAGACGGCCGTCACGGTCGGCGATTCGGCAAACGCTCGATCGTCTTGTGCAAACGCGATCAACGCGCCAAGCAAAACCGCCATGGGAATCCGTGATCGGTACATCGACATCTCCATCAACCATTAACTATCCACCATCAACTCTGCTCATCGCTACCAGTCGTTATAGACATGACGCGTTGCCTTGCGTTCATCAAGTTGAACACGAGCCTCCTCATCTTTCATCGATTCAAGAAGCGCCTCGGCTTGACGTTCGCTCATCTGCCCCTCCTTTTCCGCTTTGGCCTCGGCAGCCTGCACATCTTTGTCTGGCGGTTTTGCCGATTTGTTTCCGCCAGCTCCTTTCAATTCGCCAGCGAATTTCCTCTGCGGCGATTCCTCCGGCGTGGCGGACGGTGTCGGATTCTCCTCTCCACCTTCACCTTCTCCCGGCGAAGGCGAAGGCGTTTCATTTTCTCCTTCGCCCGGACTCGGTGATTGTTCATCCTGCCGTTTTCCAGGCGACGGTGAGGGCTGATTCGCTTGCTTCTTTTCCGCGCCTGGCGAAGGAGAGGGGCTTTCACCGGGTTGTTGCTGCTGATTTTTTTGTGGCTCGTTCTTTGCCTGAGCTTGGTCCTTTTGCTTTTCCTCCTCTTGATCTTTGTCGCTCCCAGATTGGCCTGGTGACTGTTGATCCTTGGACTGTTGCCGTTGATCTTTTTGCGGTTGCTGTCCCTGAGCGCTCTGCTGCTGGTTTTGCTGTTGTTGTTTCTCCTGCTGCTGCTGATCGCGTGCGCCTGAGCCGGATTGCTGATTCTGTTTGTCTTGTTTGTTCTTCTGCGGCGGTGATGGAGAAGGGGAAGGTTGTTGCTCTGGGTTTTTCTTATTTTTTAGTTCCTCGATTTTCTTCTTTACGTAATCATAGTTCTCCTTCGCCTCTTTGTCTTGCGGTTCCAGCTTGAGCGTCTGCACGTAATGATCGAGCGCGTTTGTCCAGTCGCTAAGCTTCTTGTCGTCGCTTTTTTGTGTTTCACCACGCTGGTAAAGTGTGTTGCCGAGATTGTAATGGCTCTTGCTCTGCAGTCGGGTTTCGAGAGAGAGCAACGCCTGACTAAACGATTCCAACGCCTTGCTATAATCTTTCAGCTTGTAGGCGGCTGCACCTGAATCGAACTGAAGTTTGTCCTCAGCACGCGATTGCGGATGCGATTTTAACGTTTCCTGAAACTGGCTGTAAGCATCCTCGAACTTCCCGTCACGGTACGCTTCCAGCCCTGGAGTCGCGGCGAAAGCCAACTGGCAGAGAATGATCACCAGCGTGGCCGTTGCAGCTGTCATTTTTACGGGCGCGGGAACGTGAATTCTCTCGCGTACGCGCTTGCGTTCGCCAATCAAGATCGACAATGCGAGAGCGACGAGCGCCGCGCCTAGCGGCCATTCATAACGTTCAATCGGGCGGCGCGACAAACGCACGTCGATCTCGGCGGCTTGCATCTTTGCCAGTCCTTCGTCGTAAATCTGTTGCATCGTTCGCGGTCCGTTTTCCAAATGGAGATAAAATCCGTCCGTAGTCTGGACGATTTCGCGCAGACGTTTTTCATCCAGCTTAGATTTCACGACCTGACCGGCTGAATCTTTTACGAAAGCCGTTTCGCCGTTTTCGCCGGTTATCGGAATAAGCGAACCTTGCGGGGTACCCACACCGATTGTAAAAATGCGCACGCCTGCGTCGGCCGCGGTTTTGGCGGTTTTCACGGCATCTCCGCTTAATTCTTCGCCATCGGTAAAAATGATCAGCGCGCGATTTCCTGTCGCGCTTTTTCCGAAGCTCTGCGTAGCGAGGGTAATGGCGCTCGAGATGTTCGTGCCGCCTTCAGGAATCGTCTTGGCATCGAGATTATTGATCGATTCCATCACCGCTTCGTAATCAATCGTGAGCGGTGCTTGCAAGAAGGCGCGGCCAGCAAAAGCGATCAGGCCAACGCGATCGCCTTGCAACTCATTGATCAAATCCTGGGCAGCAAGCTTGACACGCTCAAGCCGGTCAGGCTGTATGTCATTGGAAAGCATGCTGCGCGATGTGTCCACCGCGATCAGAAGATCCAGACCTTTCCGTTTTACATCCTCAAACGTATAACCCCAGCGCGGCTGTGCCAGACTGAGTAGACCGAACGAAAGACCGAGCAACTGTAGCGCAAATCTCACTACCCGCCGCGGACGATTTACCGTTCCGGCAAGCTGCGGCAGCAACCGCGCTGAAACAAACTCCTGCAAGCGTCTGAGTCCGAGACGCTCTGCGCGAATAAAGAACGCCATCAGAATCGGGATCAAAAGTAATCCCCAAAGCCACTCTGGTGCGCCAAAGCTCATAGAATTTCGTTAAATCGTTAAGTCGCTGGATCCGGTTTTCACGGCAATTTCTTCCAGATTGTTTGCGACAATAGAATCTGCGCGAGCAGCAATCCATATCCGCTCATGAGACATAGCGGAAATAGGTCGCGGTACTGCTGATATTTTTTCACACTCACGGTCGATTTTTCCAGCTTGTCGATGTCGTCATAGATTTGTTCGAGCGATTTGGTATCGGTCGCGCGGAAAAATTTTCCGTCTGCAATTTTCGCGACCTCCCTTAAACCCGTTTCGTTAAATTCCACAGGTTGATTTTCATAAAGCAAATTGCCCAAGACATCGGTTAATGGACCTCTTGAAGTGAATATCGGCGCCGGAGCGATTCCATTGATTCCGGCCCCGATGGCGTAGAAGTGAATTTTCAACGCTTTCACTGCTTCGGCGGCCGTATTGGGCGGAATTTTTCCCGCATTATTTTCTCCGTCAGTTAAGAGCACGAGCAGCCGGCTCTTTGCGCGTTTATCGTTCAACCGGTTGGCTGCCGCTGCGATGGCCGACCCAATTGCGGTGCCGTCCTCGACGAGCCCGATGCGCACTCTTTCCAGATTTTGCAAAAGCCAATCATGATCCAGGGTCATTGGACTAACGACATAGGGACGACCCGCAAACGCAATGATGCCGATGCGATCATTCGGTCGAGCTTCGATAAATTTCCGTGTTACTTCACGGATCGCATCCACGCGCGTCGCCTCCTGGCCGCCGATTGTAAAATCTTTCGTCAACATCGATCCGGAGACATCGAGCGCGAGGATAATGTCGATCCCGCTCGCCTCTACCTGAGTAAGACTCTTCCCAAGCTGCGGACGCGCGAGTGCGACGACAAAAACTGCGATCGACGCCAGCAGCAAGGTTCGCAGAATTTTGCCGGCGCGCGCCGCGCTCTGTTTCCCAATTGCGTGAAGGGTCGCTGTGGATGAATAAGTCAACGCGGCGGCGGGTCCGCGTTTCCCGCGCAAATACGCAAGCAACGGGATCGCCAGCAGAAGCAAGAGCAGCCACGGGCGGGCGAACGTCAATGCGCTATTTGCCGACCACAAATCAAACAGGCGCAAGTTGGCCTCCTTGAACAAAACGGATCGCTTCCTCCAGCAACAATTGACTGTCAGAGTAGGTCGCTTCGTAACGCGCGAACTTGATCAAATCGCATCGGTTCAAAAAATCTTCGAGCAGCGATTTTTCGTCTTCCGAGAAAGGCGATGTCTTTCTAAGCCCGGCGAGAAATTCCACGGAAGTTTGCCGGGTGACTGGTAGATTGAACTGTTCCGTCACGTAGCGCCGAAGAATGTCGGAAACGCGAATACTGAACCGGTACGGCTTAATCGTTTCAATCTCGGCCTGCATTTGCTCGAGGATTGCCAGAGCGCGCTCGCGCGGTGATTGAATCAGTGCCGAACGTCGTCGCAGGGCCCTTGCGACAAGCCAGGCGATCAAGCCGATAATCGTGAGTGAGACAAACACTCCGAGAAAAATCAGCCAGGGTGGGATCAGAGAGTAATCAACGGGCGGTGCAATATCGTAAAATTCTTCTGCCAGGAAGGCGGGAATCAAGATCGACATACCAACGTTGTTCACGACCGAATAGCCAGCCGGCGTTCGCGTTGTTTGAAGAACGACCGCAGCGGCGGTAAATAGTCCCTCCCGGTTTGCAGGGCGATTCCGTCAATATTGTTCCGCCGAAGCGTGCGCGAAAGTTCTGTTTCGTGTTCATTGACGAGCTCGGAAAAACGGGTCCGTGTTGTACGATCAGCCGTGTTGATCTCGATTTGATCGCCGGTCTCGGCATCTTCCAGGGTAATGATGCCGATGTTCGGCAAAACCTTTTCTCGTTCGTCATGAATGTGGATGGCCACAAAATCGTGTCGTCGTCCGCTCACCGCCAGCGCTCGCGAAAAATCGGGTGCTTGAAAGTCTGAAATAAAAAAGACGACCGCGCGGCGGGTCATGATTTTATTCAGATAATCGAGCGCCAGCGCCGGTTCCGTCCCGCGTCCCTGCGGTTCGAAGAACAGAATCTCGCGGATGAGCCGCAGTGTGTGCGAACGGCCCTTTTTTGGCGGAATAAAAAGTTCAACCCGGTCAGTGAAGAGAATGAGACCAACCTTGTCGTTGTTCCGGATCGCGCTGAAGGCGAGCAAACAGGCGACCTCCGCAGCCAGCTCGCGCTTGGACTGGGAGACGCTTCCGAAATTTCCCGAGGCGCTGACGTCGACAACGAGCATGACTGTAAGTTCACGCTCCTCCGTAAACTTTTTCACAAACGCGGTGCCCAGGCGTGCCGTGACGTTCCAATCGATCGCGCGAATTTCATCGCCCGGCTGATATTCGCGCACGTCTTCAAAATTCATTCCACGGCCTTTGAAGACGCTGTGGTAATCGCCGGCGAACGCAGTCTCGACCAGGCCGCGCGTCTTAATCTCCAGTGTTCTGATCTTTTTTAGAATATCGGCGGCTTCCATTACTGATCACCAGTTAGCGATCACCATTCACGAGATCACTTGGGTCTCAGGGCACAGGCAGCCCTGCAAAAATCCGCTGGATGATCGTTTCACTCGTGACCGCTTCCGCCTCCGCTTCATAGCTGACGATGATGCGGTGCCGTAACGCGTCTGGCCCGATGCTTTTTACGTCCTGCGGCGTAACGTAGCCGCGGCCGTTCAGAAACGCGTGAGCGCGTGCGCCGAGCGCGAGATAAATCGTCGCGCGCGGCGATGCACCGTAACGAATAAGTCCCTCGAGTCGCAGATTGTACGCTGCGGGTTCGCGCGTCGCCCAGACGACATCGACAATGTAATCTTTCACGCGGTCGTCGATGTAAATGCTGTTGACCACGTCTCGTGCCGCGATGATTTGCTGAGGCTCAATCACGGGATCTACTCGCAAATCCGGCGCCGAAGTCGCCATTAGGTCGAGAATCGTTCGCTCCTCGGATTTTTGCGGATAACCAATGTTTAGTTTGAACATGAAGCGATCGAGCTGCGCTTCGGGCAGTTGATAAGTTCCTTCCTGTTCGATCGGATTTTGCGTCGCAAGAACAAGAAACGGATCGGAAAGCGGATAAGTTTGTTCGCCGATAGTGACCTGCCGCTCCTGCATCGCTTCGAGCAGCGCGCTCTGCACCTTGGCCGGTGCACGATTGATTTCGTCGGCAAGAATCAGATTGGAAAAAATTGGTCCGAGCTTGGTGGTAAATTCGCCGGTGCGCGGGTTATAAATGAGCGTGCCGATCAAATCCGCAGGCAGAAGGTCGGGGGTGAATTGCAGCCTTTGAAAACCCGTTTGAATGCATGCCGCCATTGTTTTAACGGTCAGCGTTTTGGCCAGCCCAGGAACGCCCTCGAGCAGGATGTGACCATTGGCGAGCAGGCCTAGAAGAAGGCGGTCGACCAAATACTTCTGGCCAACCACAACGTGAGCAACCTGTTGCCGGAGCGGCGGAATCCATTGGCCCAGTTCTCGCACCTCCTGCGTAATCTCCTGCGTCGATTTCATACGGTGTGGTGAGACACGCCGGCGAGGAGAATGTTCGATCAAAGAATTGCAGCTGATTGGCTGCCTGCCGCGTCGAAATTGCGGAAAGGCCGGCGCTACCCATAGGACGACGGCTGTCGCGTAAGATCAACGCCTACTTTTCGCGCGTCTCGCTACGCGGACGTAACCTCAGGATTATCGGAAGCCCGGGATAAGCTTGCGCTTTGCGAATACGAGCCTCCAAATAGCGACGATGCGCTTCGCTGAACAAACGGGGATCATTCACGAAGAGAACAAACTCTGGAGGCTGGAGCTGTCGGTCTTGGTTCCCACTGGTTTGCACTGCGTAAAACAACTTAAGGCGACGACCGGAAATGATCGCTGGCGGATTGGCGGCAAAGGCTGCTCGCAGCAATCGATTTAGAACTCCCGTGCCCACATGCTGCTGCGCTGCACGTCGAACGTCTTCTATGAGCGTAAACAATTTGCCGATGTTTTCGCCCGTAAGCGCGGACGCAATCAAAACAGGCGCGTAATCGAGAAAGAAAATTCGCGCGCGCGTTTCATCTACAAGTTGCGCCATCGTCTGCTTTTCCCTGCATTTCGGTTTGATCAAATCCCACTTGTTCAAAACAACAATTGCCGCTTTGCGCGCCTTTTGAATTAATCCGGCAATCCGTTTGTCCTGCGCCGTCACGCCCATCGTAAGATCGACAATGAGCACGCAAAGGTCGGCGCGACGAATGTTCCGTTCCGCGCGCATCACGCTGAAGACTTCGACTGAACTGGAATGTTTACCACGTCTGCGGATCCCAGCGGTATCGATAAAGAGAAATTCCTGACCGTCCCGCTGATAAGAGATATCGACGGCGTCGCGCGTTGTTCCCGGCAGCTCGCTCACAATGGCGCGCTCGCTTCGTACAATCGAATTGATCAGCGAAGATTTGCCGACATTTGGCCGGCCGATGATCGCAATGGCGAGAGGATGTTTGATGTGTGATGTTGCGTATTTGATTTCTGCCGAAGCGAAGGACAAAGGGACAAGTTGGTCTATTGCCCGGAGTAATTCCGAGATTCCGCGATTGTGTTCGGCACTAACAGATTGGCTCCGTGAAAATCCGAGCGACGCAAAATCTGCTACCAGATTTTCCTGTTTGTCATTGTCAATCTTATTAATGACAAGCACGACTGGCTTACGTGATTTGCGCAGCATGCGCGCGAGTTCCTGATCCATCGGAGATAAGCCTTGTTTTGCGTCAACGATAAAAAGCAAAATATCACTATCTTCAATGGCTCCTTCGGCAGCACGGCGAACATGCACGGTCAATTCGGACTCGCCTGTGCCGGCAACGCCGCCGGTGTCCCACACGACAAAGGGCTGGGTTCCACGAGTGCAAACAGCCGAGATCCGATCGCGTGTTATCCCCGGTTGGTCGTGTACGACGGCGATTCTGCGGCCAATCAGGCGATTAAATAAGGCCGATTTACCTACGTTGGGCCGACCCACGATCGCGACATTCCGCGGTTTGTTCGTGCCGTTCATCGCGCGAAAACGCTGGCCTCAATGTTTTGTCGCGTGGGCGTGCCCTTCAGCTTGCAGCTGTCGAACGCCGTCCGAAACGTAAACAACGCCGGAAACAAGCGTGAAAAACCCAGCACCGATGACGATGTAGAACAGAGGAATAAAGTGAAATTGCAACATCACCCATCCAATCGCGATCATTTGCGAAACAGTTGCGACTTTCCCGGGCCACCGTGGTTTCACCTGCACCTTGCCGTTAAGCAAATACAGCACCATGGCGCCAACGAGGATGACGGCATCGCGCGAGATAACAAGAACGGGAAACCATGCGGGGAATCTCCCGTAATCAGGATCAATTTCGCTCCAGTTGCTGATGCTTAGCGTAATGATGCCGCTCAGAAGCAAGCCTTTGTCAGCAATCGGGTCAAGAATGACTCCAAGCGAGCTCCTCTGATTGTAGCGGCGCGCGACGTATCCGTCCAAACCATCGCTCACGGCAGCGATCAGGAAAATGGCGATGGCACTGAAGCGTTGCCACTCCAGTGGCACGCCTCGCTGGATGCTTTGGCCATAATAGATAGCCATCGTGACGAACGCCGGAATCATCAAAATCCGGACAAGTGTGATTTTGTTGGCAGTCGTCATAAGGCGGGAGTGACGTCAAAAGGTGAAAGCCTCAGCCAAACTTGCAAGCAATTTGGCCCGGCTGTGTAACACAGGCATCTTGCCTGTTTGGTCGAGCACGCTTCAGCCTGGGGTGCTAACGGCAGGCAGAGTGCCTGCGCGATGGCGATGTTACGGCATTGGCAATCAAACGCACCTACCAGCCGCCGTGCCAATAGGGAGCATTAAGTTTCGAGCACAACTGACCCTGCCGTGGCCATAGCTTTATGCCGGCCTTCGGCGAATTCCTCAAGCATCTTCTTGTTAAAAGCTGGAATGTCATCTGGCTTACGGCTGGTCACTAGTCCATTGTCCACCACCACTTCCTCGTTGACCCAATTTGCTCCGGCGTTGCGCATGTCCGCCTTGATTGCGGCCCAGGAGGTCATGGTTCTGCCCCGGACCAGACCCGCGCTGATGAGCACTTGCGGTCCATGGCAGATGGTCGCCACGGGTTTTCCCTCGCGGAAGAAATGACGCGTAAATTCAAGCGCATTCTCATTTGATCGCAACGCATCAGGATTTAACAACCCACCCGGAATTATGAGTGCGTCGAATTCTTCGGGGCGGGCTTGGTCCACTGCGAGATCGACATCGAACCTGTCACCTTTGTCGGCGTGATGCATGCCCTGGATCTTGCCGGACTTTAGCGAAACGACTTTCGTTTCTGCGCCAGCTTCATCGAGCGCCTCACGCGGTTTTGTCATTTCCACTTGCTCAAAACCATCCGCCACAAGGATGGCCACTTTTTTCCCATCAAGTTTTCCTGCCATAAGATTCCCTCCCGTTGAAATTGATTAGTCGGGTCATGAGAATTGACCTACTAAAGCTACGAACGGAAAGAGCATTTTGGACGTAACTGACGACACAGTGCTCAGCGCTGATGCGCGGGCGCAGTTGTGCTCGCCTCTCCATACGGAACTTTGAAATCCTCGATCTGCTCTTTGATTTTGTGGGCGAAGTTAGCCGCCCCGGCGCCGTTAACGACGCGGTGATCGAACGTAAGTGAAAGCGTGACGACTTCGGCGGTTTCGTTTTTCTTCCCGTTTGGAATCAATTCGCGATGGGCTGTGCCGTTGAAAAGCGTGCCGACCGATGGCGGCACTACAATCGGCGCGCCAGCTTTCACGCCAAACGCGCCGAGACTTGTGATCACGATCGGTGCGTTCATGGCATCGACACGGCCGCTACGGGTTGCATCGACAGTCGCGTTATAAATCTTTACAAATTCAGGCCAGCCTTTCTTGTTTGCATCGACAATGACCGCAGTGGCAAGTCGATCGCCTTCCAGCGCAACCGCAACGCCGAGATCGAAATTATCGTTTTCGATGATCTGGTCGTTTTCGAGAATTAATCGACGGAACGGCGGGTGTTTTTCCATGGCGCGCACGACTGCCCACGCGATCATCACGGAAGGCGAGGGAGCATTCTTTCCGTTTTTCTTTTTGGCTGCATCGCGCGCCTTGCGAATCGCATCCCAGCGCGCATCGATTTGCAAGTTGGCAGGAATCACGTGGCTCAGTTTGCGCATGATCGTGGGCGAAAGGGCAGGTGCAATTCTGGTGTAGGAGCGCGTGTCCTCAGGCGCAGGTCGCGTCTCTGTGCGGCTGGGGACAGCCGCCTCTACACCATCGCCTGAAGCTTTTGCAGTAGCTTGAAATTGATCCGCGGGCGACGCTTCACCGGTGAGAATAGTACCGAGTTCCTGACCGATCTCGACCGTTTCGCCTACTTTTGTTTTCCATGCGCCCATTACGCCGGCGAACGACGACTCTATCGGATAGACCGCTTTGTCGGTCTCAACTTCACAAAGTGGATCGTCGAGTGCGATAGCGTCCCCCGGTTTTTTCAAAAGCGAAACAATTTTGGCGTTGCGAATTCCTTCGCCCATCACCGGGACGGTGATGCTTTGCGCGCGTTGCTTGCCCATGTCTGCGGTGTAGAGGCGCGTGGCCTCACGCACAATCTCGGCTTCTTGGCGGCTGGGGACAGCCGCCTCTACGGCAACTGCGCGCCCCTGTTTTTTTGCAACAGAGCGTTTCAGTGCGGCGACGATACGCTCCACATCTGGCAGCGCAGAGTATTCGTAGATCGGATTGTAGCCAATCATGACGTTGGCTTTGCTGACGAGAATCGGCGGGCTGATCATCTCATTCCAAAGTTCCGGTTTGCCGGTCACATGCGAAATGATCATCTGACCCACGCTGCAATTTTCGGTGTCTTCCTGCACAACCACGAGCCTCCGGGTCTTTTGCACCGATTCTTCAATCGTGTCGCGGTCCCAGGGCATGATCGACCGCAGATCGATCAACTCGACGCTCATTTCGTGTTCGATTCTCGCGATTGCTTCGAGAGATTTCTCGATCGTGTTGCCCCATGCAACCAGCGTGAGGTCAGAGCCCCTCGTGCGCCTGCAAGCCTCACCCAACGGGACAGCACGAATTGGCTCGGCATATTCGTGTTCGGCCCAGAGCAGATGTTTGGGAATCAGAAAGATCACGGGATCCTCGGCATGCATCGATGTCCAAAGCAATCCAGCTGCGTCTTTGGGCGTGCTCGGAATGACGATGCTCAGACCGGGATAATGTGCGAGCGCCGATTCGTTCGCCTGGCTGTGCCACAGGCTGCCGCCGGGGAGATATGCCCCATACGGCGCATAAATCACGGCAGGACATTTCCAATTGCCGAACGATCGCCAGCGCAAGGTCGAGATATTGGTGACGAGCTGGTTGAATCCTGGATAAATGAAATCGATAAATTGCAACTCAAAGACTGGGCGTTTGCCGTAGGAGGCGAGGCCGCAGGCAACACCGAGAATGGTTGACTCAGCGAGCGGCGAATTGAAGACTTGGTTCGGGAACTCGGTTGAAAGCTTTTGCGTAAGGCGAAACACGCCGCCTTTTGGATCTTCGATGTCTTCGCCGAAGATGATGCGTCGCGGATCTTCTTCGAGACTAGCGCGCAATGTTTTGTTTACGGTGTCACCGATGCGGTATTTCCCTGGCGGCAGGATCTCTTTATCAATCCTTTGCGGCGGTTTCGCGACATTCGCGAGAAGCTCATTAGGCGACGGATCCTCGGCCTTCTCTGCATCGCTGTACTCCCGGCGGATACGTTCCTTTATTTCCGTATCGATCTTTACAAATTCCTCGGCGGTGATTACACCTTCCTCGATCAGTTGATCTTTCCAGCATTTCAGTGGATCGCATTTCTCGAGTTCCCGTAATTCTTCCGGGCTGCGATAAAGTTTTTGGTCGTCCGAACTGGTGTGACTGGAAAGCCGTTCCATCTTAATCCAGAAAAACGCCGGGCCTTTGCCAGCACGGATTGCCTCCATCGCCACGCTTGCTGAGTCGTAGAGTTTCTGGACATCGCGACCGTCGATTTGCTGCCAATCGCTGGCTTGAAGCACGCCGAGCACGAGCGGATTCGTCTCCCGTGTGGGCATGCTGATGCCATAGCCGTTGTCTTCAACGAGGAAGAGAACAGGTAATTTTTTTTCTTTTGCGAAAGAAATAGCCTCGAAGAAATCGCCTTGTCGGGTCGCGGCGTCGCCGACTGTCGTAACAACAAGATTTTTTTTGCCATCGAGCTGGATTCCCCAACCAATCCCGCATGCGGGGAGAAGCTGTGAACCAGTTGGCGTCGGCACACTCCAAATATGTAAATCCGCGTGGCTGTAATGTGATGGCATCTGCCGCCCGCCGCTTCCGGTATCGCGTTTGGCGAAATATTCGAAACCAAGTTGGCGTGTCGTCATCCCGCGACCAAGAATAAGCCCGCGATCGCGATAATACGGGACCATGTAATCATCCGGCTCCATGAGAAATGAAACCGCCGCTAGCGCTTCGTGGCCCATTCCGGAAACGTGAAAGTGTCCTTTGCCCTGCCGATTCAAATTCTGCTCGCGCAGGTCTGCATGCCGGCTCTCCAGAATCGTGTTTAAGAGTCGCAGCTTATCTTCTTTGCTCAGCACAGGCATACGGCCCTGAGCTTACAACCGCACTTACAGATCGACAATCGCGCGGATTTGCTTCGAATAGAAATGTTGATGGACGCGACAAGATCAAAGCTGAACCGGGGCAGGGGAGTGATCGAGCAGTACCGCGAATATCTGCCGGTTTCTGAATCGACGCCGATCGTTTCTCTGGGCGAAGGGGACACGCCGCTCATCTATTCTTCACGACTAAGTAAGCGGATCGGTCGTGGCTGCGATGTTTTTGTGAAGAATGAAGGCGTCAATCCGACGTGTTCCTTCAAGGATCGCGGCATGACCTTGGCAGTCTCCAAAGCGATGGAGCGCAAGGCAAACGCTATCATCTGCGCTTCAACGGGAAATACTTCGGCTTCGGCGGCGGCCTATGCCGCCCGTGCCGGAATTCGGTGCGTAGTGGTCTTGCCTGCGGGGAAAATTGCGAGCGGCAAATTGCTGCAAGCTTTTGCTTACGGTGCAAAAATCGTTGCTATTGATGGCAACTTTGACGACGCGCTTCGAATCGTGCGCGAGATCGGCGAACGCGACGATTTTGCCATCGTGAACTCGATCAATCCCGATAGGATCGCCGGGCAGAAAACGGCGGCGTTTGAGATTGTGGATGTGATAGGAGACGCACCCGATTTTCATTTGCTGCCGCTCGGTAACGCCGGAAACATCACCGCGTATTGGACTGGGTACCGGGAATATCAATCGCACCAAAGATCAACGAAGTTACCCGCGATGATTGGTTTCCAAGCTACTGGCGCCGCGCCGATTTTTCACGACCGAATCGTCAATAAACCGGAAACGGTTGCGTCCGCCATTCGAATCGGCAATCCGGCGAGTTGGAAGCAAGCCCGCGTGGCGATCGCCGAATCCAGTGGGGCTGTCGATATTATTTCCGATGAAGAGATTGTCGCTGCACAAATATGGCTGGCGCGGGACGAAGGAATTCTTGTCGAACCCGCGAGCGCGGCGGCCATTGCTGGATTTTTCAAATGCTGCAACTCAAAGGAGGCGGCGTATTCATTCAAAGAAATTCCGGAAGGAAGCGGGATTGTTTGCACCGTTACCGGACATGGATTGAAAGATCCCGATGTAATCATGCAGGGAATGAGCAAAGTCGTGCCAGTCGCGGCGACGGTACACGATGTACAGCGCGCGATTGGACTCTAGGGCAACCATAGTTGACACGCTCGATTCTAAAGCGGAAACGATGCCGTTTCGCAGTTCGCGTTGTTGCTCCATAATTAACTCCTGACATGCGCCTGGTTGTTCAAAAATACGGCGGCACTTCGGTCGGGACTCCTGAGCGAATCCGCAACGTGGCGCGTCGGCTCGTTGAGACACAACGCGAAGGATGCCGCGTGGTGGCGGTGATCTCGGCGATAGCGGGAGTGACACGCGCTCGGTGGGAGAGCGATTTCATTGACAGGCGCCCAAGCAGGAATTTTAACTGACCGCAACCACACGAGGGCGCGAATTGCGAATGTCAGTCCAAAGCAAATTCATGAGTTGTTGTCGGACGATTACATCGTCATCGTTGCCGGTTTCCAGGGTCAGACGCCGGAAGGAGAAACAACAACGCTTGGCCGGGGCGGGTCCGACCTGACGGCGGTCGCGCTGGCCGGGGCCCTGAACGCGGATGTCTGCCAGATTTTTACCGATGTCGATGGTGTCTTCACGTGTGATCCGCACATCGTGACTGACGCAAAAAAACTCGACGCGCTTGCCTATGACGAGTTGCTCGAGATGGCTAGTGCCGGGTCGAAGGTGATGCAATCGCGGGCGGTGGAGTTTGCAAAAAAATTCGGAATCGAATTCGAGGTGCGGTCGAGTTTCAAAACGAGCACCGGAACAATTGCTAAGGAAGCGACCCCGAGCATGGAGGACGTGGTTATTCGTGGCATTAGTCTCGACCGCCACCAGGCAAAACTCACGATCGCCGGGGTACGGGACGAACCAGGCGTTGCTGGCCGGATCTTTTCGAATGTTGCTGCGGCGCACATCATCGTGGACATGATTGTGCAAAATGCCTCGATCGGCGGAACGACCGACATTTCATTCACGATTCACGAGGACGAATTGGAGAATGCCCGAAAAATTTTGATGCCGGTGGTGAGCGAAGTGGGCGCGAAACGCTTGAACACCGCAGGCAGCGTCGCCAAATTGAGCGTCGTCGGGATTGGGATGCGATCACATTCCGGTGTAGCCGCGCGAATGTTCGAATGCCTGGGTCGGGGTGGGATCAATATTCAGTTGGTCTCCACCTCGGAGATCAAAATCGCGGTCATTATCGATGAAAAAGACGCGGAGCGCGCGGCCCAACTAATACACGCAGAGTTCGGTTTGGCGCGATTGCTGCCGACCGCCAGCACCCCGGAGCCGCGTAGCGCAAGCTAAGGGTTACGCACCGGATCGACATAAAATTCCGGTGTCCCTTCAATGCGCATTTTATAACCAAACAACGAGTGAATGACAGCGGCTGCAGGGTGATCAGTTACTCGAGGACGAAATCGGTCGTCAGCATTTGCCTGCTTCCATACTGTTCCGTCTTCCAAACGAATCACTGTCCTGCCGGTCAAGCCGTCAAAGGAACCATCCACACGGCTCACAAGAAGATCGAGCTTTGTGCGCTCTGCGCGCGAAGTAGCTTTCTTTTCGGCAGCTTGCCGATAACCTTGCAACCAGGCATCGAGCTTTTGCAGCTCTCCCGGCGACAACTTATTTAGGCCTGCCGCCCTGAACTCCTCCGGTGACATCATCTCCTGGACACTGCCCGAGATTTCCTGCTGCGCCCCATGACTCAGTTTTAGTGAGCCGAAAATCAGAAGAAGGCCAAGCGTGAGACAAAAGATGAAGGCGCTGCGGAAAGTATTCATGATGTTTTTCAAGTTAAAGTCAAAGTTCCGGCGATGCTAACATTCGCGATGGTAACGTCAAGGGCGAGGTCGGCAGAGACATTGCCTTCTGGCGTTGGCAGGCTGTGATTTAGCCGACGCAGCAGGGATGTCAGCGAATTGATTGGAATTTGACTATGGAAAATTCGCAAGCTTGGTCACTTGAGAATGCCATCTCGGGCGACCAAGTGGACTCGTTCGCGCCGTAAGGCTGTATATGCAATGACAGTAGAAACTATGGTTTATCCCTATCAATTAGACGTTTCGGTGGGCTCTCATGAGACAACTAAGTGCTTCTGATCGGTTTTAGGTCCGGGACGATCGCAAAGGCAGAGTTGGGCCTACCGGAGCTTCCCATGATCAACGGCACGCGGTAATTGGAGCCAATCGCTCCGAGAGTCGATCACGACGGACCCCAAGCAAGAACAAGCAGCACCGGGAGAGGGACGGGTAGGTTTGGACAAGCGCGTTGGGGTGCCGATTCGGCACTCTAAAGCCGCTTTCGATTGGTGTTGGTGCCGATTGGGTATGGTAATTTTATTCCGGGGGCGGACAGGCTTTTAAACAATCGTCTAGTTGCTGATCGCAAGCTGAGCGTTTGCTTTCATCGTCTCCTGCTGAGGCAAGACACGCGTTATTCGCGTCCTGGCACCTCTTTAGGCATTCCATTCGCGGAGTGTCAGCTTGGCTCTCATATACCAAGAGTCCGGCAACTCCGATCAAAAACGTCGCAGCGGCTATCTTCATAATATGATTCATGTTTGAGTTTTCCTTTTCATTTGTTCGTCAGAAGGGACTCGCCTCAGGCTATTCGCTCGGTTTCTTTACGTCAAATCGGGCGGATTCACGCGAGTTCCCTTTTCCTGAGCCAATAGGCTTCCGTCATTTCCATGACTTGTTCTAAGCTCCACGGCTTTTCTTCCAATTCAGCGGCTACCGCTGGCGTGGTTCCGAGACTGTAATGCCCGCGCACGAAATTGACACGATGAGAAGATCGCCACCGAATTCTGATTTTCCAAGATATTGGTGCGCACTATAAACGGGCGGATGCGAGGCTTATTTGCCGAAGATGGCGCACAGTCCCTTGCGGTAATACAGGAGTCGGAATCCATATTCCATTGCAAAACTGGCGATCTCTGCTTCGCGCTCTTTCTGCTGCAGCGGCCAGAAGCGTTGCAATTCACCCTCATAAATAGCACAGTGCTTCCATTCGCCGCGTTGCAGTTCGTGTTCGATTTGATGCGCGAGCGCTTTCATATCGGCTCGGAAATGGGGGGTTCGTCGCGACCTTAGTCAGGCAGACGATTCTTGTCAATACCAATCAGACCCAACCTCTTGCGATTTTATATGACATATATTGTCTGATGTTATCGAGAAAGTGGCTTTAATATCCTACTCGGTTACCTTGCACCAAACTCAACCGTGGCGCGACTGTCGACGCCAATGAGCCGCACCTTTTTAGAGCACGGGAGTTTTCTATCCTCTCGCGAAGGGCGTTTCTATAGCGGGTGTGAAACGCCCTCTTCGTCCTGCCATGCTTAAGCGCGAGCAGCCATTTATATGGGTATCGTTGACTTTTCGCCCTTCATCGGCATCCATGAATTGAAACATTGGAAGTGAGCAAGTCTGCACTGCAAACGGTCGTCATCAACAATCAGTAAAGCTGGTGTCTCAGAAGGCAGAGCACTCGCAATCAGCCCGTCACGTTTCAGCGCGCGGCCGCTTTTTGTTTGCCTCGCAATGCCAAACACGATTGGCTTACCACTCTTTGAAATCGCCAGTATGCTCGTGCGTTTGAATCACCTCACCTGCTTCATCGTAAACGCGAATCACAGCATTGCGCGAGCGGCTGAAACCGCCGGCCTCTAGCGCGGGAAGCTTACTGCGCCAGATAAGAGTGTGGCGAGTGGTCAATTTACGACACGCCACATATGACGCTCGTGTTCCTTACGTTCAATGTTGGGGTGCTTGCTGCACAAGTCCGAGATACGGGATTGGCTTAGGTTTGTTATTCCAGAAATCCTTCCTGAACTCCGAAACATGTGCCGCCCATCTTGAGCGAACCGGCGGAGAACTTCATAAATCCGATTGGTATCACGCCGATCTTTGTCCGTCTTGATTGCCCACAAAATGAACACCACAGCACAACCCCCCACGAACGCAGATGGCAGAAGGTTCTCGGTGATTAGATTGATCAGCGTCATAGCGGGGACGCGTTAGATTCCCTTCGCGTCAAAGGATCGAGCAGTTCCATGAGGCGCGCGCCCTCCGTGAGGCCCAGATTCACGTACTCGATTACTGCTTCGTATCTAACTCGCAGAAAGGTGAGGCATTTTTCGCCGAAGCCTTTTCCAAGATTTACTTCATATTCGAGAGGCAATTCTCCTTTGGCATGGCTACGAATTTTGTCCAGCATCCGGCCGAAATAAAGCAAACCGCCCACCTTGTCGTAGGGACTACGGAGACCGAACTCTCTCATATGGGAGCCCATTTTTACGAGACCTCCTGGATTTGTTGCAATTTATTAACATTTATTAATAAAGCAATGCAAGACTATTTTTCATCCGCGCTCCGCTACAGATGCGTGCGGAAATATTAGGCGAATACGGACAGCTTGCTTGCTGCGATTCGCTGGCTCCGCGGCGTCATAAGTTGCTGCCGCTCCATTTCAATTTCTGCCGGACCACGCTGAAGAATGAGGCGTGGGGCAGGGCCGCCAGCGGCAGCGTCTTCTTCGCCTTGCGAATGGTGACTATCGATCCTCGCTCCACATGTATGGGCTTGCGGCCGTCCAGTGTCAGAAAGACTGGATAATCCGGATCACTCGCTTCGATTTCGATTGTCGATCCTTCTGAGACGATAATCGATCGGTTCGTCAAAACATGTGGACAGATCGGCGTGATCACGAAAACGCCAGACTCAGGATCGAGAATCGGCCCGCCGGCAGAAAGCGAGTACGCCGTGGACCCGGTCGGCGTCGCAACAATCAGACCGTCCGCATTGAATTCGGTGAGCGGCTCGCCGTTGACCCGCGTGCACAGGAGTACGAGGCGCGAAAGCTCGCCGCGGCTTAACACGGCGTCGTTCAGCGCGATCATTTTGGCGGTTTGCTTCTCGCCGAGCTTCACCCGCGCCTCGATTAGCGCTCGTTGACTAAAGTTAATCCGATCTTTCGCGATGCATTCCACTGCTTCGCGATAGGTGGAAGAATTCGCGCAGGTCAGGAAACCGAGCGAGCCCACGTTGATGCCGAAGATTGGCTTGAGGACTTCGCCGAGTTGCCCAACCACATGTAGAATTGTTCCGTCGCCTCCGGCTACCACTAGAAGATCCGCCGCAGCCCCCAATTCTGCCATCGAATGCCCCGATTTATTGCCAGCAATGGCTGCGGTTTCTTTTTCGACCAAGACTGAAATCGAAAAGCGGCCGAACTGCTGGGCGATGACGTTGACCAAATCGGCAATGCCCGGCTTACCTGAATGCGCGATTAACCCGATCGTTTTTGGAGGCATGCAAAAAATTCCTGATTACCGTCCGTGCCTTTAATAACAGACGGAACGATTCCGGTCACCACATGGCCAAGACTGGTCACAAAGGCAACGATCTTGTCTTGCGCCTTTTGCTGCAACTCTGGATCGCGGATGACCCCGCCCTTCCCAACATCCGCACGTTGCAATTCGAATTGCGGTTTGATCAGCGCCAGAATTATAGCCCTTGGAGTTATCAAGTCGAACGCGTTCGGCAAGATTAAAGTCAGCGAAATAAATGAGACATCAATCACGCAAAGATCGACAAGTTTAGGAATATGCTCGCGTGAGAGAAATCGCGCATTCAATTTTTCCAGGACGATCACATGGGGATGGTTCCGAAGTTTCCAGTCAAGTTGGCCATGCCCGACGTCGACGGCGTAAACCTTTGCGGCGCCACGCTGCAGCAGGCAATCCGTAAAACCGCCAGTGGATGCGCCGATATCCAGCGCAATCCTTCCCTGCACGTCGATGTTGAAATGATCGAGAGCGCTTTCGAGCTTCAACGCGCCCCGCCCGACATATTTTTGCGTAGGCCTCACTGTGATCGCTGTCTCTGGTCCGAGAAGCTGAGATGGTTTTGCCGCGATCCGAGTGCCGACCTTAACCTCGCCAGCCATCACCGCGCGTTGCGCCTGCTCGCGGCTGGCGAATAAACCCTTCTCCACGAGTAGTTGATCAAGTCGTAACCTTTTCGACATTTTTCGTCCTGGTTGACCTGCGGCGCCCGAGTCCCATGATTGATGCGCTAAGCGCTTCTACAGCTTGCCTTAACTGAGCAGCGGTCGTACACAGTGGCGGCATCAGCACGATGACGTTCCTGACCGGTCTTGTGAGGAGCCCGTGCCGCCGAGCTTCCATACAGACCTCTGCGGCAAAACTTGGTATCCCCTGCTGTGGCGCTTCTTCGATCTCTATTCCCGCAATAAAACCGCGCTGCCGCACTTCGAGCACACCAGGAAGCTCCCCCAGTTTGCTGAGCCTCCCCGTTAAATGCCGGATTTTGGGCTGTAAAGCTTCCAAGACCCGCTCGTTTTCAAAAACCTCGAGGCTGGCTTTGGCCGCAGCGCATCCAAGCGCGTTTCCCGTATAGCTATGCCCGCATGCAAGCGCTTTACCGTCGGCAACCGACCCATCGAAAAATGAAAATATTTTTCCCGATACTAAAGTAATAGCAATCGGAAGATCCCAGCTACTCAAGCTTTTAGCTAGAACCATTATATCTGGAACTACTTCTTCGTGTTCAATAGCAAACATCCGACCCGTTCTCCCAAAACCGGTCATGACCTCGTCGGCAATAAGCAGCGTATCGGTGCGATCGCACCACTCCCGAACGGCCCGAAAGGTGCCGACCGGCCAAAGGCGCATCCCGGCCGCTCCCTGAATCAGCGGCTCGATCACCACGGCTGCAATCTTTGCTACCTCGGTTGGTGAAATGCCCTCCAATGCCTTGACGCCTGGCATCTGAATGGCTGGGAAATTCCAATGCGAAGGCGCAATTTGAAACATGGCTGCTGCTCCCAAGCTCGCCGCGCCCGCTGTATCACCGTGATAACCGCTTTTGAAAGCAGTGAACTGATGCTTTCTCGAATGTCGGAGCTGCCAATACTGATCGGCGATCCTTAAGGAGACCTCGATTCCGGTCGAACCATCGTCGGAGAAAAAGACTCTGCTCAATGAGTCCTTCGGAAAAAGATCGACGATCGCACGCGCGAGTTCGATCGCAGCAGGGTTGGTGAAGCCGAGAAATGAAGTGTGCGCTACACGATCAAGTTGCCGGCGGATTGCCGCATTGATGTGCGGATGGTTATGGCCGTGGATGTTCGTCCAGATCGATGAATTGCCGTCGATGTATTCGCGGCCCCGGCTGTCACGCAGCAAAGCACCGCGCCCCTCGACCAAAACCAGCGGCTCATTCGCAGGAGCGCACCATTCACGCATATCGGTGAATGGATGCCAAGCGAACCGCTTGTCCCAGTCGATCAGTGCTTCGGTCTTCCACTTAGTCATGAACGCTTCGAATTGCTGCATTGCTCCTCAATTAATTTGTCAATCGAGGCAACATCTTCGATTGACGCGCGTCGTCGCTGATATTTTCGGACAACGATCCCCTTCAAGCTGAGCAAATCCTGGAGAAGTGGAAAATTGTAGTAGGTCCATTCAGTTTCACCAGCAATTTTCGATTGGAAACGCCACACGCCGCCGAATTTCGTGGCGCGCACTTCGCGCTTTTTCCCGTGTCGATCTTTCTCCGTCCATATATGTTGACTCGGCATTGCTGTAAAACCTTACATTAGCAGGCTTGAAAGACGCAGCTAGACTGGCGGCCTATTTTGCCGCGACCATTCTCATTGGAGCGCTCCTCGCTCCATTTCTGTTTTGGGTCGGCCAATCCCTTGCAGCGCAGGGCTTGTTTCCTTTCCTGGCAAAATTCGATTTCGAAACATTTTTTCATCGCGCAATCCTGATCGCTGCTGCGGTACTACTTTGGCCGTTTCTTCGAGTCAGCAATGTGCGAAGCATGGTTGATTTGGGAATTGCGCCCAATCCCCGCTCGAGCCGCGATGTTTTTGCGGGAATCCTTCTCTCGGCCATTCCCCTGCTCTGCTGCGGTGCTTTGCTTATCGCGTTGGATGTGTACGCGTTTCGGCACAGCTTTGCCTGGGTTCGATTTAGCAAGATGCTCGGGGCCGCAATAGCTGTTCCGCTTATCGAAGAAGCTTTTTTTCGAGGGATCGTCCTTGGCGTTCTGCTAAAAACTGGACGGCAGTACATGTCGATCCTTGCGACATCGGCCATCTTTTCCGTTATCCATTTTCTAAAGGCACCAGAGCGCACATCCACAATTGTGACATGGGCCTCGGGCTTGAATTCCATTGCCCATTCATTTGGCCAGTTTGGCAATGCGACGATGTTGGTCTCGGCATTCGCAACATTATTTCTAATCGGCTGGATTCTGGCCGATGCGCGCGTGCTGACTCGCTCGTTATGGCTGCCAATTGGTCTGCATGCCGGCTGGATTTTTGCAAGCGGCACGTTCAATCGGGTGGCCCGTCAAGAGACTCTTGCTCTCCCATGGTTGGGAGAAAATCTGCTCGTGGGCATTGTGCCGCTTGGCGTGACCGGCTTGACGTGGGTAATAATGCGAGCCTGGTTGAAATATGGTCGCGCTCCCAAAGCTTGATGGAGTAGGTGCGATCGTATCGCTTCTCTATCCGCCGGTTTGCACCATCTGCGGCGCAAATGTCCGAGCCGGTGAATATCTTTGCCATCAGTGCGAAGCAAAAACTGCCCGCATTATCGCGCCGTTCTGCCAGCCGCCAGATCGTTCATGACTTTAAGTACGGGCGTCAGATTTACCGGCGTCATCTCATGGCACGCTGGCTTTATGCGGCTTTGGATGACGAACGGCTCCGCGGCCGTCGATTCGACATTATTATCCCTGTGCCATTGCATCCAACCCGACAGCGAGAGCGGGGTTTTAATCAGGCGACCTTGCTCGCAGAATTGCTAAGTACAGAGATACCAATCCAGTCCAAACCGGCGCTCGAGCGCATTCGCTATACGACCACACAAACTGCGCTCGATCGCGCCGGGCGCATGGAAAATTTGCATAATGCGTTTCGTTTACGAAAAAACATGAACGTGCGAGGGTTGCGCGTGTTATTAATCGATGACGTCCTGACAACAGGCTCTACGCTGAGTGAGTGCGCGCGTGTTTTAAAACGCGCGGGCGCGAACTCGGTTTATGCGGCCACAGCCGCACGCGCATAATTCCCATGGCCATTTTCAAAAAACCAGCAATCAAAGCGCAAAATCGCAAGAAGCGCGAAATCCCGCAGGGTCTCTTTCAAAAATGTCCTGGCTGTTCGGAGGTGGTGCCGGAAATCGAGCTAGCGCAAAACCAGCGCGTTTGTCCGCGCTGCGATTATCACTTTGCACAATCGGCCAAGGAGCGCATCGAGAATCTGCTCGATCCGGACACTTTCGTAGAAATGGATGCCGACCTGCGATCCGTCGACATTTTGCGTTTTCAAGGAATGGCCAGCTACGAAGATCGCCTCAAAAAATATCAGGAAAGCACCGGCCTCTTCGACGCGGTGATCAGCGGATACGGAATTCTTGACGGATATAAGGTCGCCATCGCAGTCATGGATTTCGACTTTCTCGCTGCAACGATGGGCTCGGTCGTTGGTGAGAGAATTACGCGCGCGATTGAATATGGAACTGCCGAACGCTCTCCCGTGATCATCGTCGCCGCTTCCGGCGGAGCGCGCATGTATGAAGGAATGTTGAGCTTGATGCAGATGGCCAAAACGGCTGGGGCGCTCGCGCGCCATGCCCAAGAGCAGCTTCCTTACATTTCTATTCTCACAAATCCCACTACCGCTGGCGTTATGGCCAGCTTCGCTTCGTTAGGTGATGTCATTATCGCTGAACCAAAAAGCATGATCGGCTTCGCTGGACCCCGCGTAATCAAAGAAACTACGCATCAGGATTTGCCGGAACGATTTCAGACCGCCGAGTTTCTTCAGGAACACGGTTTGATCGACATGATCGTGCACCGCAAGAAAATGCGCGAGCAGATCAGCCGATTGCTCAGCTACTTCGCCGTCGCGCCGTGAACCTGGTCCCGCCAAGGCGGGAAATGCCGCGACCTCCTCTACCATACAAAGAGGCGCTCGCCTGGCTCTATGGCCTTCAGCGCTTCGGGATCAAGCTTGGCCTGGAAAATATTCGGCGACTTATCGCTGAGCTGCATATCGACCTTCGCGGAAGCCGAGTCATTCACGTCGCTGGGACGAACGGCAAAGGCTCCGTTTGCGCTATGATCGATTCAATCTTACGCGCACAAGGATACCACAGCGGCCTGTTTACATCTCCTCACCTCGTGACGTTTCGTGAGCGTGTTCGTGTGAACGGCGCAATGATTTCCGAGGGTGCTGTCGCTAGCGGCCTTACGACAATTCGCGATCTCGTTGCCGATTGGAACCCTCATCCGACGTTTTTTGAAATCATTACCGCGCTCGCTCTGAAACATTTTTCTGAAGAAAAGATCGACATCGTCGTCCTCGAGACCGGCATGGGTGGCCGGCTCGACGCGACGAACGCCGTCCAATCAGATGTCTCGGTCATTACGTCGATCGATTTCGATCACGAACAATGGCTGGGCCGGTCGCTTCGAGAAATCGCGACCGAAAAAGCTGGGATTATGAAGCCGAAGGTTCCGGTTATTTGCGCTCCGCAGAGACCGGAAGCGGAAGAAGTGATCCGTGCGCGGGCTGCCGAATGTGAAACGCCAATCGAGTTCGTGGCTGCGTCTTATGACAAGACGCCGATCGCTCTCGCGGGGTCTCATCAAAGGCAAAATGCCGCTCTTGCGGTCGCGGCCATCCGGGCCGGCAAAATCAAAATTGACGATGCGGCAATTGCTCGAGGACTTGCCACGCTCGATTGGCCGGCGCGTTTTCAACGGTGGGACGAACGCACAATTATCGATGGCGCGCACAATCCAGCCTCCGCCCGCGTTCTCGCCGACACCTGGCGCGAAATTTTTGGTGATCAGCGCGCGACGCTTGTTCTTGCAATTCTTTCCGACAAAGATTTGCGCGGCATCTGCGAAGCGCTCGCCCCGATCAGCGATTACGTATTCCTGCCGAAAATCCGCAGTGAGCGCGCTGCTCCGCCGGATGAGCTGGCAAAGGTATTGTCTACCATTACTCCATTACTCCCCTACTCCATGACGGGATCGATTGGTGACGCGCTGGAGCTCGCGGGCGCCAAACCGCAACCTGTTCTCATCACAGGCTCACTGCATTTCGCCGGAGAAACGTTCGCACACCTGCGAGGCAAACCCGCCGCTTTCGAAGAATGTGCACAGTGATTGATTTCTCGCCACTACGAAGGACACGAAGCTCCCGAAGAACTTAGGAAAAACGTCGACTTCGTGTTTGTTTCGGGTGCTTCGTGATTAACCAGCTACCTCAATTCTCGGGAACAACGGCACCGGCTTGCCGACGACATGGCCATCCGGCAAACCGCCCCATCCAGCATCTTTGAGTGAGAACCGCTCGTCTTTCCCGCTCAATTCCATCTTCCAATTCAATTGATCAAAAATTCGATGTGCCGCCTTCGGCAATACCGGCGAAATCAAAATCGTGATGATGCGAAGCACGTCTGCAAAATGGTAGAGAACGGTATCAAGCTGTTGCTCCTTTTGAGGATTCTTCGCTAATGTCCAAGGCGAACTCGCTTCGACAAACTGATTGCAACCCCAAATTATCCCCCAAATCGATTGCAACGCTTCACCTGGTTGACACCCCAAAAGGGAATTTGTAATAGGAGTGAGGTCACTCAGAGTTAGCCGACTTGGAACGATCGGATGCTGTTCCCATTCTTTGCCACGCTTCACTTTGCCATCGCGATATCGGTAGATCATGTTAAGTGTTCGATTGAGCAAATTACCTAACGAGTTTGCGAGATCGGCATTGTAACGCTCGACCAGACGCTCCTCAGAAAAATCTGCGTCTTTGCCGGTGACGATGTCGCTCATCAAATAATAGCGAACTGCGTCGGCGCCGTACTTATCGACGAGAACAAACGGATCGATAACGTTGCCCGCGCTCTTGCTCATCTTTGCACCACCGAGATTCCACCAGCCGTGCACGAGCAGTTGCGGCATCGCTTCGTCCGGGAAACCAATGGCGTGCAGCATGATCAGCCAGTAAATGCAGTTTAGAGTTGAGAGACTGGGGTCGTAATCGGCGAAGCTGATGTAGTTTGTTAGGGCGTCGAACCAGACATAAGTGACAAAATCCTTGTCGAACGGCAGCTCAATTCCCCAATCGAGCCGCGATTTCGGGCGCGAAATGCAGAGATCACCGCTGAGTTTCTCCACGGCATTTCGCAATTCCATTTGACGAAAATTCGGGATAACCGCGTCTTTACGATTATCGATATAGGACAAAAGCCACTCTTTATGCTGGTAGAGTCGGAAGTAATAATTTTCTTCCTCGCGAAATTCGACCTGTCCCCACTCGGGACCAAATTCGCCATCGGGTCCGCGTTCTTTGTCAGTCAGAAATTGTTCCTGGCGAACTGAGTAATAACCGGCCTGTTTATCCTTGTAGATTTGGCCCGCATCAAATAGCCGCTGCAAGATTCCCCGGACAACCTTCTTGTGCCGCTCACTCGTGGTCTCCGCCCACTCGTCGTACTTGACGTCGAGAATCTTCCCAAGATCGACAAACCTCTGTGTAATGCCTTTGACGAATTCAGCTGGAGGAACACCCGCTTTCGCAGCGGATTGCTGGACTTTCTGGCCGTGCTGATCGACGCCAGTTAGGAAAAAGACTTTATCACCCTTGAGTCGATGATAGCGCGCGATCACATCGGCCAACACTTTCTCGTAAGCGTGCCCGACGTGCGGCGGCGAATTGGTGTAATAAATCGCCGTAGTGATAAAAAAAGTCTTCGGCATTTCCTGTCAGAAAGTGCCGGACTCGCACGCTGCGCGCAACCGCAACTGTAGCCACGCGCCTGTGGCGCGTACACTGCTGTGCGCACAGCGCCGTGGCTACAAGATCCGTTTTTGTAGGGCGTTTCTGTGAAAGGCCGATTTGATTGGATTTTGGCGTCTGACACAGACGCTCTACAATTTAAGAAACGCGCACTCTCTTCCACACGCCGCCTTGTTCTTTCCAGTTGTAGAGCGGCTTGCCGTTGATCTTGTGAACGAAAGTTTCGGTAACGTTCAGCTTGTCAGGACGTAGGGCCATTAAGAAATCGATGTCATAAATTCTGCCGTCAGTACCCTTCATATCGACACAGGCAAAGTATTTGCCCGCGCCAACACTCGAGAGGCGATCGTCATGGACCTTGATCAAATCGAGCGGGAGATCTTTGCCGCGGTACCTCACATGAAACTTTTTGTCAGCCGATTTCCGGGCGTAGCTGTCGATGTATTTTTTGAGTCCGGCAGAGATATCGGCGCTGCTCACCTCCATGGTCTGGGCGCTGCCTTGCTGAGATGTGGTTGTCCCTTGTGGCAACTGTTGCAGTGGCTGTTGCTGCGGGAGGCTTGGATGTTCCCCGGCAGCAAATAGCGGCAACGCGGGCCCAAAAACCAACCCGACAGATACGGAGATGACAAGTCGTGGAGTC
>QHOM01000041.1 GCA_003218785.1 Verrucomicrobiota bacterium | reverse complement strand
CCGGGTTCGGTTGTAAGACCGCGGTTATGCCCGGAATTGAGCTGATCGATTTCTGCAATTGCGGGATGCACTGCTCGATTGGCAGGCGTTGACTTCTGGGTTTGAGAAAACAAAAAATCAGACCCTGCGAGGACGAAGTCCGAGCAGCGAAGCCTGCGAGGGTGAAAAACTGTCCGATGTTTTGATCGTCCTTGAGTTTCTGATTCACCTGCTGCTGATAGGCACGCATTTGCGCGGGTGAAGAACCTTCCTGCGCAATGAAAACTCCCCTGATGAAACCGCTGTCTCCAGGCGGCAGTAAGGTGAACGGCAAATGAGTGAAGAAAAACCAGAGCCCGACAATGCATCCGAGAAGGATCGGAACGGTCAGCCAGGCGCGATCGAGAAATTTGTCCAGGGCCCTGCCATACGCTGCGATCACGCGTTGGATGAAATCGCTGGTCCATTTTTCCATGCGTGCACGTTTATGCCCGGCTTTGCGTTCGCCCAGAATGCGCGCGCACATCAGCGGAGTGAGTGTAAACGAAATAAGTCCCGAAGCGAGAATAGCGACGATAATCGTAACCGAAAATTCACGGAAAATCCGACCAAGCAAACCAGGCAAAAACACCAGAGGAATGAAAACGGCGGCCAGCGACAGTGTCATCGACATGATGGTGACGGAAATCTCGCCAGCGCTGTTGAAAGCAGCTTTCAGAATCGATTCACCATGCTCCGCGCGACGCACCACGTTTTCCAGAAACACAATGGCGTCGTCGACGAGGAATCCGATCGCTAATGTCAGCGCCATCAAGGTCAAATTGTTGATGGAATAGTTGAGCATGTACATGACCGCGACCGTGAGCAGCAAAGACAATGGAAGCGCGACCGCGGGAATGAGCGTATCGGTGGCGCGACCAAGGAAGATGTAGATCACCATTACGACGAGGATGAATGCGATCATCAGCGTAAATTGCACATCGTGAACGGAATCGACGATGCTCTGGGACCGGTCGAATACCGGGACAAGTGTGATCGATCCCGGAAGACTCGCGCGAATCTCGGGAAAGAGCGCTTTGACTGAGTTCGCAACCTCAACCGCGTTTGCGCCCGCCTGGCGCGAGACGGCCAGCACCACCACGGAGCCGGGCGGATTAAAACCGCGCATCCAAAATGTGCGGGAGAGTCGCTCGTCCTGCACGCTTTGGCGAACCTCGGCCACGTCGCGTAAATAAACGGGCGAGCTATCTTTGTTACGCGCGACAATCAGATTGCGATATCCTTCCGCCTGATCGATTTGCCCGTTTGGGAGAAGAACAAATGTACGGTGCGCCCCGTCGAATTGTCCGGCGCCGGAGTAAACTGTTCCCGCTTTGATCGCGCTAGCAAGATCGTCCATTGTCAATCCGCGCGAAGCGAGCCCAGCGGGATCGGCTTTTATTCGAATCGCGCTCTGAACGCCGTAGATATTCACCTGTGATACACCAGGCAAAATCGCGATGCGTTGTGCCACAGCGGTGGACGCATACTTGTAGAGATCGCCGTCGGTCAGTGTATCGGAAAGCAAACCGACCAGATAAATCGCCTGATCGTTCGGATTTGTTTTTGTGAACGTCGGGGGGCTGGGCAGATCCAGAGGCAACTTCCCGGTTGCCCGCTGGATCGCAGCCTGCACATCTGTGGCAGCGTCAATGATGCTCTTGCTGAGAACAAACTGGAGAGTGAACGATGTATTCCCCTGCGTGCTTGCGCTCGTGATGATGTCGAGCCCTGGAATTTGCAGGAATTGTTTCTCGAGCGGCGTGGCGATATTGTTCGCCATGGTCGTCGGATTCGCACCAGGATAGGAGCAGGTGACCTGGATAACCGGATAATCAACCGCGGGCAGATCGTTGACCGCGAGCTTGCCGTAGGTAGCAATGCCGGCGACGATAACCGACAAGGTCAACAGGACTGTCATCACCGGCCGGCGGATAAACGGCCCCGAGAGCCCCGAGCCTTTCACCTGCACCAACTTGGCTTCTGGCGGTGACGTCGGCGGCGCGGCTGCCGTTACTGATTTGCCCCGATCTTTTGCAAGATGGGCGGAATCATGTTCATGATCCCCTGCTCCGTCGTGTTGCTCGTCTCCAGCCATATCGGGAACACGATTCTACATTGGGGCCTTGGCAGCAACCTGACCGCCGTTGGGAGGACCCGGAGGATTGTATGGTTTTGGATCCACTTTTGTTCCTGGCGCCAGTGCCAGCTGTCCAGTGACCACGACCGTCTCTTCGGCCTTGAGACCGCTTTCAATCACTATCGTGTCGCCCTCTTGACGTTGGCCGGGTTTGACCTGGCGCAGATCAACCGTGTTGTCCGGCCTTAACACGAAAACAAACGGGCCACTCTGGCTGATTTGCACGGCTTGCGACGGTACAAGAGCCGCATCTTTCAGCTTATCCAGAATGAAGCGCACACGCACAAATTCCGATGGCCAAAGAGCATGGTCCGGGTTCGGTGTGACGGCGCGCGCTTTCACTGTGCCCGCCCCCGGTTGAACCGCAGTGTCGATGAAATAAAGATCGCCGACGCGTGCCGGAAGATTCTCGTCCGGCGAATTCGTTTGCACCTTCACATTTGGCCCGCCGAGATAACGCCGCACGAGCGGCAAGTCTGTTTCGGAAACCGTGAAATCTGTGTAGATCGGATCGAGTCCCTGAATCGTAAGGAGGACTGCGCCGCCGCCGCCGCCGTTGCCGCCCGTCACGACATTTCCAACATCGACGAGTCGCAATCCTGCCCGGCCATTAATCGGCGAGCGGATGTTGCAATAATCGAGATTCACCTGCGCGGCCGCCACCGCGCCTTCCGCCGTTTTTACCATAGCTTCATCGCTTTTTACTGTTGCCTGAGCAGTATCGAGATCTTGCGGTGAGATCACGTTCCGCGCGCGCAGCTCCTGCTGGCGCTTCAGTGTAATTTGATCGAGAACCAGTTTCGATTTGGCTTGCCCGAGCTGTCCTTGTGCCTGTTCGAGCGCCGCTTGGTAGGGGCGCGGATCAATCGTAAAGAGCAAATCACCTTGTTTTACATCCGCGCCATCTTGAAAATTACGTGCGATGACTTGCCCGCTGACCTGCGCTTGCACTTGAACAGTTTCGTACGCAGCGCAGGTGCCAATTTCATCGAGATAAAGCGGCACGTCCTTTGTAATCACTTTCGCGACAAGAACCGGTCGCACTGGGGGTTGGGCCGCTTCGGCCTCGGTCGCCCTATGTTGAAAAATCCGATACAAAACAAAGGCGGCCAGCAGGACAAACAGCAGATACGCCCACCGGGGAATAGCCTGCTTTGAGACATCCGCGCGCTTCATTGAGATCTCCTTGAGGCGCCACGAAACGCCTTTTTCTTTGTAATCGAATGCCCATCCCTCTTCTGGCCGTTGCCATCTGGATAGCTCGGTGGCATCTCATTTCGCCGGAGTTTGTCGCGCTTCTCCGCCTTGCCGCTAATGTGTGCTAAGACCTTTACGCAGGTTCGCAGCTCGGATGCTGGGATGTCGGCAAGCAATTCATGCCGAAGGTCGTCTGCTGCCGCGTTGATCTGCGCGATCACGCGCTGGGCCCGCCGGCCGAGAAGCACCATTTTGCAACGGCGATCTACTGGTGAGCTCTCTCGCGTGATCCAACCTTCTATCTCCAGTCTATGTAGCAAGGTCACTACAGAGGGCTCTTCCACACCCAGGCGCGCCGCAATCTCCGCCTGAGTAAGGGCGTCTGGGGCGAGAGACAGATGCAGTAGCGTGCGCCACTTTGCCTGGCTGAGACCCATTGGTTTGAGCCGTTGGTCGAGTTTTTGCCGCCAGGCACGAGCGGTCCCGTGGAGCAATGGGCCAAATGTTTCGCCATCGGACATATACAGATCAAATTAGTTAGCATGCTAACCAATTCCAATTTGTGAGCCTGTCAATGTTCGTTTAGGGACCGACTTCGAAGAGAAGCATCTCGCGGTTGCGGTAATCCCGTATGCGAGCAAGTTGATGCGCATGCCGGGGCGCCCACTTTTGCGTGGCTGCCGCTTCAGCTTCGTTGTTGGTTTGAACGAGAAAATAACGTGCGTTGATCGGCAGGTTTTTAATGTAGCTCACGTATTCCACCGGTGCCTCCACATAGAAAAATACCGGCTGATAATCTGGGTTCACCGCATAAAGCCTCTCACCCGCTGGCACGAGAGTATTGATTTCCGCAGCGGCTTTTTTTATCTGCTGCCTGTTTCTCAAAACGACCGCGGTGAGCGGATAGCCAATCGCGCCAACGACGAGCCCGAGTCCGACGAAGGCCGCGACTATTTTGGCCCAATCTCGATCGCTCCTTATCCACCTCTTTTGGGGCCACTGCAGTGCATCCCCGACATAACTCATCGCCAGCACCCACGAGGCAGGAACTAATACCGGCATGCTATATCGAGCGACCGCGCCGGGAACCAGATTAACCGCGAGAAACGGCACGGTAATTCCCCAGGCAAGAGCACGCGCGAGCCGCTGCTGCGCGTCATCGTGAAATTTCGAAAGCCGAACGAATGGGAAGAGGAGAATCCATGGCAGAAAATAGATAAGACCCCGCGGAATGTTTCGAATCCAGCTGAAAAAGTTGAAATCGATGCCTCGCAATCGGCCGGTGAATTGAACCGACCACTTGGACACCGCTACATGCGTGGTTGTGCTTCTGGCAAAGGGAATGGCCCAAGCCGCAAACATGGCAAGCATGATGGCGAGCGCGGCGAAGTGCGCAGGATGATACAGAAGCCGCCAATTCTTCGTGTGCCAAAGGACGGCCAGCACTATCGCGTAAAAAAAAATCAGATGCGTTGGACCTTTCGCCAGCAGACCAAGTCCAAGAAAAATAGATGCGGGAATCCAAATGAGCCACGGAGATTTCTTTTGAACGCAAAAGCTTAGCCAAAAAATAATTGCCAGACCGCAAAGGGAAACATAGAGCGCTTCGATCTCAATTAATCGGCCTTTTTCTATCATGCCGATATTTGTTAACCAAATGAGCGCGGCGATCGTCGATCCGCTTGGGGCAAGACTGGCGCGCGCAACCGTGACGAACGCAATGGCCACCGCGAGCACGGCAATCGCCGAAGGCATGCGCGCTGTCCATTCGTTACGCACCCCAAAAATCTTGAACGACGCGGCCACCAGCCAGTTCACCAATGGCGGCTTCCGGAAATAAGGGTTGCTTCCCACTTGCGGGACAATGTAGTTGCCCGTCTCGACCATCCGGATCGCCGGCAAAATTCGCCGTCCCTCTTCTCCTTTGATCGCGATAGAACCAAGCGCCGGCAAATAAATCGCCGCCCAGACCAGAAGAACGACAAACAAGGCTCGGAGACGCGAATTCATTGATTGTTCATGTTGAATGTTGACCTCCCAAGGTCAAATCAAACTGAACGGCGGCTTGACGAGAAGGGTCCACAAAGCTATGTTAGCCAACTAGTCCGCGCGCTGAACAGAGTGGGAACTCGTATCCCACTCTTTTTAGTCTGCGGGCTACATGTTTTTATGAACGCGGAATTTATTGCCATGCTCGATTACCTGGAGCGGGAGCGCGGGATCAAACGCGAAATCTTGCTCGAGGCGGTCTCGAACGCCCTGCTCTCAGCCTCGAAAAAGAGCGTCGGCGCGTCGCGTGACTTGCGCATCGATATCAACCCGAAAACCGGCGAAATCCGTGCGCTCGCCAACCTGGTGGTGGTCGATCAGGTCGGTAATCCGCAGGATGAGATCGAACTCTCGAGAGCGCGTAAGATCAAACCGAACGTCAACGTCGGGGACACCGTCGAAATGGAAGTGACGCCGAGAAATTTTGGTCGCATCGCCGCGCAGACGGCCAAGCAGGCTATGATGCAACGGATTCGCCAGGTCGAAAAGGAAATGATTTACGAGGAGTTCAAAGATCGCGCCGGTGAAATCGTGAGCGGCACGGTGCGCCGTTTTGACCGGTCGGATGTGATTCTCGATCTTGGAAAATTTGAAGCCATCATGCCACAACGCGAGCGAGTGGTCGTGGAAGATTACAATGTGGGTGACCGGCTCCGCGCTTACGTCGTCGCGGTAGAAAACGGCATCCGCGGTCCCGAGATCATTGTCTCGCGCAGTCACCCGAATTTCGTCCGTCGTCTCTTTGAATTGGAAGTGAGCGAAATTGCCGATGGCACGGTGGAAATTCGCGGGATCGCGAGGGAAGCGGGTTACCGAACAAAGATTGCTGTCCGGAGCGCGAACGAGAAGGTGGATCCGGTGGGTGCGTGTGTCGGGATGCGCGGCTCACGGGTCAAAAACATCGTTCGTGAATTGAATAACGAAAAGGTGGACATCATTCGGTGGAGTTCCGATCCGAAGGAATACGTTCTGGAAGCGCTTAAGCCGGCGAAAGTGAAGAATCTCGTTTTCGATCCCGAGAAAAAGAGCGTGCAAATCTCTGTCGATGAAGATCAGCTCTCGCTCGCGATTGGGAAAAAGGGACAGAACGCGCGTTTAACTTCGCGACTAACCGGCTGGGAAATTAACATCGGCAAGGACATTTCTGCCACCACCGCAGTCGAACAAAAAGTGATGCAAGCCGCGCACGCGCTCGCGGGTGCGCTGCCCATCACCGAAGAACAAGCAGTCACCCTCGTAAAATCCGGTTTCACGAACCTGGAAGGATTACGCGATGCGGATGTACAGGATTTAGTGGATATTCTCGCGGTCGACGAGACAAAGGCGCGCGAGATTCACAACGCGGTGCACAGGCAAGAGCTCGTGCAGTAATATGGCTCTGGTTTAACGCGCTCGAGCCATGAGCGAAATTTTAGAGGAACAACAATGGCAACGAAGACGAGCAGCAAACTTGCGGCACGCAAACCAGCCGCGGGCAAGACTGCTGCTGTCCACAAGCCAGCAGCCGCATCGGTATCTAGGGTCTCGAAGAAAAAGCTAAAAACTGACGCCGAGCCCCCGCATGGAGGTGCGGGTGCACCGGTTAAACTGCGCGCTGCCGAGTCGCCGTCCGCAAAAGCCGCTCCGCAAACTGCTCCCGCCCCGCGCAGCGAAGCTGAGAGCGTATCCCTCATCGACAAGAAGAAACCGCGTAAGAAGACGGAAGACGGCGAAGTAAAAACGAAGCGCGAGGTTTTGCCTCCCATTTCACGCATCCGAGCATCGCTGGAAGCGCCGAGTGCTCTTCCAAAACCCGCAGCGCCAGCAAAGACCGAAGCCGCGCCACCGTCTCCAAAAGAATCGCCGGAGGTTATCGCCGATGGCACAACTGCGCCGGCACCCGGTGGCGCTGAAGCGGAAACGGCAGAGCCACAGAAAGTCATCCTTATCAAGCCGCCAATTGTGGTTAAGCAATTGGCAAGCGAGCTCGGCTTAAAACCGCATCAGCTCATCGCGGAACTGATGACGTACAACATCTTTGCGAACATCAACCAGACTATTGAGCCCGATATCGCGTCCAAAATTTGCGAAAACCACGGGTTTGTCCTCGAAAAAGAGCGCCGTGAAAAAGGCGCCGGCGTTCACAAAGTGGAACAAGTAGTGGTGGCGCCTCCTCCACCGGTCATTCAAAAGGAAGAGGAACTCAAGCCGCGTGCGCCCATTATCACGTTCATGGGACATGTCGATCACGGCAAGACCACACTTATGGACGCGATTCGCAAGACCCGCGTAGCGGCGGGGGAAGCCGGGGGGATCACGCAGCACATCGGAGCCTACAGCGTGGATCACAACGGAGCCAAAATTACTTTTATCGACACGCCAGGTCATGCCGCCTTCACCGCGATGCGCGCGCGTGGAGCCAACGTGACCGATATTGTCGCGCTCGTTATTGCAGCCGACGACGGCATCATGCCGCAAACGATCGAGGCAATTAATCACGCCAAGGCCGCGCCGCATGTGAAGATCATGGTCGCACTCAATAAGATCGATCTTCCTGGCGCAAATATCGACAGAGTGAAAAAACAGCTCCAGGACCGGGGGCTCACCCCAGAAGACTGGGGTGGCGAAACGATTGTTTGTCCCGTCTCTGCAACCAAAGGCACGGGTATCGATCACCTGCTGGAAATGATGGCGTTGCAAGCGGAAGTGATGGAACTCAAAGCATCGCCGACTGCCAGACCTCGTGGCACTGTGATCGAAGCGCAAGTCGAAGCAGGGCGCGGTCCCACGGCCACCGTCATTGTAGAGATGGGAACCTTAAAAACCGGCGATCCCTTCATTTGCGGCGATTACAGTGGCAAAGTGAAATCGCTGCTGGACGATCGCGGCCAGTCGGTCAAGGAAGTCGGGCCGTCCACGGCGGTAAAACAAGCTGACCCTGCCGCAACGCGCCACTCTCGAAAGTTTGCTCGAAGCGGCTGACGGAAAAAAAGTTTTGCGGATTGTCTTAAAGTGCGACGCGCAAGGTTCGCTCGAAGCCTTGGTCGGTGCGTTGCAGCAGATCGAAAGCAAGAAAGTCGATATCGAGATCATTCACTCGGCGGTGGGACCGATTTCGGAATCGGACATTCTGCTCGCAAGCGCGTCGGACGCCGTCGTGGTCGGTTTCAACGTCAAAGTCGAGGCCATGGCGGTCTCGGCCGCAAAACGCGAAGGCGTACAGGTCAAACTTTACAGCATCATTTACGAGCTACTCGATCAGATCAAAGAAGCGATGGCCGGTTTACTTGAGCCCGAGCATAGAGAAACCGTCATCGGTCATGCCGAAGTAAAACAGGTTTTCCAATTAAGCAGAGGCATTGTCGCGGGCTGTTTGGTCACCGATGGCCGCGTCGCCCGCACCGCACGCGCTCGCGTGCTCCGTAAGCGGCAGCCGGTTTACGATGGCGGGATTTCTACGCTGCGCCGCTTCCAGGATGACGTGAAAGAGGTGCGTTCAGGTCTGGAATGCGGGATAAAGCTGGGCGACTTCAGCGAATATCAAGTCGGCGATGTGATCGAGTGCTATCAGCTTGAAGCTATTGCGCAGAAACTCTAAACCAGAGGAGCAATGGAGTGAATGGAGTATTGAAATCTACTGCTCTAGCACTCCAATACTCCAGCTAGAATCATGAAACACCGCATGCTGCGCATCAACGAAGTTGTCAAACGAGAGCTGAGCGGAATCATTGCGCGAGAAGTGAGCTTTGACGGCGCACTGGTCAGCGTCAATCATGTCGACGTAACTTCCGATCTAAAAAATGCGCATGTGTTTGTGAGCGTTCTTGGATCGGGCATCCGCGAGAGTGTCGTGAACAAACTCGCCTCTCATCGTGCAACATTGCAGGCTGAGCTTGCCCGTAACGTCACCATGAAATATACGCCGCATCTCATTTTTCACCTCGATGATTCCATCGAACGCGGCGCTCGCGTCATCGAGATTCTACAGGAAATCGAAATGCCCCGCGGCGACGATAAGTGAAGGCTGTAGCCTGAAAGTGGCGCAGGTTTGCAACTTGCGAGCTAATCAAATGCGCAAGTTGAAAACTTGCGCCACATTCCATTTCGCTGGGATGGCAGATGGCAAATAATAGAGCGGTGTTATGACCAGATTCAATTTTGAAGAGATCGGCCGGATATTGCGCGACCATCAGCGCTTCGCGGTCTTGGGTCATGTCCGTCCGGATGGGGACGCGCTTGGCAGTCAGCTTGCACTTGCGCTCTCGCTTCAACAACTTGGGAAGGAAGTTCGCGTGTGGAATGAAGATGGAATGTTGGAGAAGTATTCCTTCCTTCCACGCGCAGAATTGCTGACCAAACCGCCTTCCTCCCCGGAAAATGTCGATGTCGCCATTGCGCTTGATACGGCAATTCAAAACCGGCTAGGAACCGCGCTTGCGGCTGTTCGATCGGCGAAGATTTGGATCAACATCGACCACCACCTAAGTAATCCCGGCTACGGCAACATTGCGTATGTGGACCCCAGCGCTCCTGCCACGGCAGAAATCGTTTTCCGGCTGATCAAGAGCCAGGGCTTGCCGTTCAATCGCGACATTGCCGAAAATCTTTACGCAGCGATCTCGACCGACACAGGCTCATTTCAGTATCCAAAAACTAGCGCGCACACCCTCGAGATTGCAGCAGAGCTCATTCGCGCCGGTCTCGACGTTGGCCGCTTAAACCAGCAGCTGTACGAGAATTATCCGCGACGCCGGCTGGAACTCTTACGAGAACTGTTGCGAACGACGCGTTTTGAACAAGGCGATTCCGTCGCGAGTTTTAGTCTCAGTCTAAAAACGGCTGCGGAGCTAGGCGTTCTTCCCGAAGACAACGAAGGGCTGATCGACCATCTCCGCGCGATTCGCGGTGTGATCGTTGCCGTCTTCTTCGAAGAATTGACCGACGGCAAGGTGCGCGTCAGCATGCGTTCGAAAAGCAATGCCGTCGACGTTTGTGCCATCTGCCAGAAGTTTGGCGGTGGCGGGCATACTCTCGCGGCGGGCGCGCGCGTACGCGGGACGCTCGCTGAAGTCGAAGAGAAAGTCCTGGAGGAAATTGGTGAAGTCCTTGAATCCCACTCCTGACGGCGTCCTGCTCGTCGACAAGGCGGAAGGGATGACTTCGCACGACGTCGTCGCACTGATCCGTCGCAGGCTCGGGATCAAAAAAGTAGGCCACTGTGGCACGCTTGATCCGATTGCGACTGGATTGCTTTTGCTGACGCTAGGGCACGGAACAAAAATTCAGGATTTGCTTATGAGCGAAGACAAGGAATATGCCGGCACGCTGCTGCTCGGCGTAACTACCAGCACGCAAGATCGACAAGGCGAAGTTATCAATCAGCGCAACGTGCCGCCACTCGACGAGAATACAATTCGCGCAGCCTTTGAGAAATTTCGCGGAGATTCTTACCAGATGCCACCCATGGTCTCCGCGAAAAAACACGGAGGCGTGCCGCTATACAAACTGGCGCGCCAGGGAAAAGTAGTTGAGCGCGAGCCGCGCCTCGTTCATGTCTATCGTTATAGTGTGGATCGAGTCGCGCTGCCAGAAATCGATTTCAGTGTTGTTTGCAGCAAAGGTTTTTATGTTCGCACGTATGTTCATGACATCGGCGAGGAACTCGACTGCGGCGCGCACTTGAAATCGCTGCGGCGCACAAAGTCCGGTCGTTTTGATGTCGCTCAGGCAATTAGTGTAGATCAGATCAAAAACGCGCCGCGCGAAGAAATTCTCAGCCGCCTCCTGACACTTCCTGAAGTCTCGCGCATGCGGGGCGCATGAAGGAAATCGTTAAGCGCGAATGATGAAACAATGACGAAGCACAAACCGCGAGATCGTAACCGTCGTCGAATTATTCGTCACGCGTTATTCGGATTTCCTTCGTCCTTCCTCATTCGTCGTTCGTCATTCGTTATTTAGCTGGTGAAAACGCTGCGTTCCATTTCTGAGTTGACGCACCTGCACGGCTCCATCTTTCTCGCGATCGGCGTTTTCGACGGCGTGCATCTTGGTCATCAAGCCGTGATCTCCACCTCAACGAGTCATGCGGGATCGGCCGACGGAACGCCGGTCGTTATAACGTTCGATCCACACCCACTCAAGGTGCTGCGGCCGCGCAACGCGCCTCACCTGCTTACTGCCACCCAGCACAAAATCGCGTTGATCCGCGATTTGGGCGTGGAGCACCTTCTCGTCATCAACTTCGACAAGAAATTCGCCGCCACCCCACCGGAGAATTTTATCGAACAACTCGTGATACATTCAAGACCGCTGCGCGAGATTTGCGTTGGGCACGAATGGTCGTTTGGAAAAGATCGGCGCGGCAATCTCGATCTTCTCAAAAAACTTGGTGCGCAATTTGATTTCGACGTCGTTGGGATTCCTCCAGTGAAAGTGAACGGCGCGGTTGTTAGCAGCACGGCCATCCGGCAAGCGGTGGAGAAAGGCGATTTCGCAAAGGCCGCTGCAATGCTCGGACGTGATTACACGATTTTGGGAACAGTCAAAGCTGGCGACAAGCTCGGAAAAAAACTCGGTTATCCTACTGCCAACTTGAGCGCGCATAGCGAGCAGTTCCCGCCAAACGGCGTTTATTTAGTGGAAGCGCGGATACAAGGAGTCTTTTATCACGGCGTCGTCAATCTCGGTTATCGGCCAACAATCAGCAGCGGAAAATCCGAGCGTGTGCTGGAAATTTATCTGCTTGATTTCGATCGCGACATTTATGGCGAAAACGTTGAAGTCCGCTTTGTGCGCTATCTCAGACCGGAACGAAAGTTTGACAGCTTGGAAGCGCTTGTCGGGCAGATCGAGCTCGATGTTCGGCAGGCGCGTGAACTTTGCGCGAGTTAAGGCCGCAATTCGCTTGCCTTAGAGATTGCGGCAACGACGCCAGCGGCCATCAATATGAGGCCGCTGCCGAACGCGAGCGCGAGAAGCCAAAAAGTCGGCAACGTCGTCAGCCGCGCCATCGCCACGACGAGAAAACGTCCTCCGTCCGAAAGCACGTAAGCCAATGCACTCGCGAGCAAGGCCATTCCGAGAAGAATGACAGCACGCAACGAATCGCGACGTCGCCGCCGCGCTGGCAATTGCTGCAACACGCGCCAAGTAAACCCCTCATCGTCGATGTACGGCGCCGCCTCGCGCAGTTGTCGATCCAGCCAATCTTCCTGGTGTTTCGCGTCCATTTAATCAGGTCCCCAAGCTGCCAGCGTACGTTTCAGTTTCTCTCGTCCTCTTAACACGTTCGTCTTCACCGTGCCAAGGGGAATATCCAATACCCGCGCGGCTTCCTCATGCGACAGGCCATTTTGGCAGCAAAGCAAAATCGCCGAACGCTCGTGCAAGGGAAGCAAACTCAGCGCATGCATAAGATCGTGTCTTAGACCAGGATCGGCCACCTGGGGATCGTACTCGGATTGCAGTTGCTCTTCATTGATTCCGACAAATTCCTTACGCCGTCGCGCATCTTCTCGAAAGCAATTGTAGGCAATGCGATAAAGCCAAGTCGAGAAACGGGCTTCACCGCGAAAGCTGCGGATGTTTTTGTAGGCACGCAGGAAAGTGTCCTGTGCGAGGTCATCGGCGAGCGCGACGTCCGTTCGGGTGAGTTGGCGAAGCAGGCCTCGCACACTCGATTGATGCCGTCGGACCAACTCGCCGAAAGCGTGCTGATCATCATCAACAAGAACTCGCGCGACGAGGTCTGCATCGGTCAGCTCCACGGCCGCAGATTAAGTTACCGGCGGCGCATTGTCCTTCTTTCCTTCCAGCTTCCACACCAGGAGATAACCCGCGCCAATCAGGAATGGAATAATCCCGATGCTCCACGCGCCGCCCTCCCAACCATTCACGGCGGCAAGGAAGATCATAAGACCGATGCCAATCATGGCCAACACAACCCCACGGCGCATGTCCGACCGTTGGCGTTGTGCCGGTGCAGGCGGCGCGAGCAAAGCGGGCGGCACTGGCTGGCCCTTTTCAACCATCAATTGTATGGTGCGATGCATCATGCGGTTCTTCGAAAAACCGAAATACATGATCACCGCAACAATCAAAATTGGGGCGCCAAAGATCGTCAGGAAAACGATTCCAACAAGTGGAATAACCATTGCTGGAATATCCTCACTTGACTTTGCGCGATCGGCGTCGGTTTCGCGGTCTCCTATCGTGAAATTGAAATGCCGTTTTTGTTTCTTCCTGATCGCTCGCTCTATCTCGCTCTCAGGCGTGGAAGCCGGGGAGACAGTCGCCGTTGCTACTGGCGCACTCGCGGTCGGCGACTGCGTCGGAGCCTGTGCAAACGAGCCAGCGGCCAGCGCCATCCAGCAAATGCAAACAATAAATGATGTTTTCATAGTGATCCTTTGGAAGTGAGATGCGGTCGCGCCCGATTTGGATTCAACTATTTCGAGAATATTTGGCCCAAGCAGGAGCAATTAAAAGGTTGCGCCACGCGGGCCGCTGGAGATTATTGTTTCCCTCAAAATTGCCGGTGTAGCTCAGTGGTAGAGCACCTCCTTGCCAGTGAGTACTGATCGATTGCGCTCACGTTTGCTCAAGTGCTCTTGAGCACTCTTTCATAGGTAAAAGCGTCAGACGGATTATATCTCAAATGTTCTCAAATGAGCTCAAAAAGAGCGAGAAGAGCATCACGGCGGCGGCATTGGTTCCGCAACTCATCGCAGCGAAGAAACCGGATTTGCGGGCATTCGGCTGAAGGGAGACGTTGACACCGACACGTTGCCGCCGGAAGAGGCCAAGTCATTACAGGCTCTGGTGGAAAAGGCTCAACTCGGCCAGATCCGTCAATCGTTCGGAGCGGGTGGCAGGACCAGGGACTCCTTCGAATATTGGGTCACGGTGGAGGACGGAGGGAAACGGTCCTCCGTTCGTATGACCGACGAAACCTTGCCGCCCTCGGCAACGCCTCTGATCGATCGGCTGCTGGCCTTGGCGAAGAAGCCAAAGCCCTCTTCCTGAATAGTACCACGGGAAGAGAGGCGCTGAAAATATAGGTTCACCGCTCCGGATCAACTCTTGTCCCGCTCTCCAAGAGCGGGTCTGGAGTACGGTCGTTTTGCGCAGGACGATTGGGTGCACGGGATTGCCAACTCAGTTCAGCCGCAGCTTAACCATTGTGCCAACGTGCCGCCACTCGGCCCAAAGCCGGGCCTTCTCCGCAGCGGGGCGAGACGAGTCCAGCACCTCAGGTTGACAATTTTCTAGAGCACCACCGGTACACACCAGAAATGATGTCAGTCCCCACGGTCTCTTTTCTTCCGAGAACGTCCAGTTTTGTGCTGCGACTCGGTTTTGCTTTCGACGGCAGCCGCTTCCCAGGCGTGCTTTTCCGGGACGCTTTTTTCAGGAACCCTCTCTCTTGGCGAGAGAAGATTCAAATCCCTGGTTCCGAGAATAGGATGGCTGATTCCACAAGCCGGCGCGTCTCCGAAGACCCGGAAACAGACGTTGCAGCAACAACCGCCTTAGGCCCAGACCGGGGTACTGCGACCGGCTTATCAACGTTACGCGCCTGAGCTTGCCGATTTCGCGGACGCCATTCGATCCGCGCGCAAGCTCGCGGTGTCGCCCGAGGCGGACTTGCGCGTGCCCGAGGCGTTGATCGCTGCGTGCGGCATGTCGGAGTCTCCTCATCAAACGCAGTGAGCTTTTCGTCTTGAGGTCCCCGCATGAGCACGTTAAGAAAGAAGAATGAAAGAGCACATACAGACTAGCCCGCTGTCCGGAGGAATAAAATGAGTACAAACGAAGAAGATACGACAATTTACAAAGTGGTTGTGAATCACGAAGAGCAATACTCGATCTGGCCAGCCGATCGGGAGAATCCTCTCGGCTGGAGGGAAGCAGGCAGGAGCGGACTCAAAGCGGAATGCTTAGATTACATCAAGGAAGTATGGACTGACATGCGGCCGCTCAGCCTGAGAAAGAAGATGGAAGGGTAGTGTTATAAAGGTCGTGAGAGATGGGGATCATGGACCATCCCGTAGTAGTTCAAGAAAAAATAGTCATAGACATACCCACAGCAGTGGGAACGGCGCATACAGGGGGTCAGTCGGCAGGCTAGGCCTGTGTTTTCTTGCAGTGTATGGTCCCATTGCCCACCACTGTTGCCCCGCCGCCATCTTCGCCCTGCTCGAGACGACCGTCAGGAGATGCCACAAAGATTCCAGACCTGGAGGGCAAGCATGGGGATAGCCATGGCTGGATAAGGGCCCAATGGATGTCCCCTCTTATCTCTGTGCCTGGTGATCGCCTCAACGGCTCAAGATGAGTTCATTTAACAATGCCGGAGGCCGTTCATGAAATTCGTTGCAGATACCGTCCTCTTTCATGCTAGCATGTTGAATGACAGGAGACGTACGTCAAGTTATTTGGCCAGCATTCGTGACGTAGTAAAACCGGGTGATATCGTTGTAGATATTGGGACGGGAACAGGGATATTGGCCATAGCCGCGGTGCATGCTGGGGCACGGCATGTCTACGCGATTGAAGAGGCTCGTATCGCAAGAGTGGCGAGGGCCCTTTTCGAAGCCAATGGAATGACAGACCCTATAACCCTGATACGAGGACGGTCCACTGAAGTGAGACTGCCCCAACGCGCGGATGTGCTTATCTGTGAGTTGATTGGCAGAGCGCGTGATAGGCATAACAAAAGATGCTTTGAGGAGGCTGCTCAAACCGGGCGCGCGTCTGGTGCCCAGTGGGCTCAAAATATTCGGCCTCCCGGCCACTATACCTGACACTGAACTTAGCAAGCGCACATTTTTGCCAGAGGTCGTGCAAAACTGGCAGTCTTGGTATGGTATGGAGTTCAGTCCCTTGAGCGAGGTAGAACTGTTTTCCAACTTGGTGGACTTTATCAATCCGTATACAGTACGTCTCTGGAAATCGCTCAGCCCTCCTGTACTGCTCGCGGACGTAGATTTCAAGACGTGGAGAGGCTTTGGGATTAATAAAACGAAAACTGTGACAGCGAATGCCTCAGGTCGGTTGAATGGTCTCATTGTGTATTTCGAACTCATGGTTGGTCCAACTACATTGGTGTCGACAGAGGAAAGCGCGATAACACAGCCGGAGGAAAGCAGACCATTCAGCGTGCCTTTGGCAATCAATCCATGATCGGCCGCTTGAGAAAGGTATTGGTGAAGGGTCCAGACGAAGGACTAGCGGAAGCGGCTGCCTGGAGCGAGTTTGGCTACAATCACCCCACAGACGTGGAAGCAGCAGGCCGCGAGGATGAGGGGCTAGTGAAATTGCTTCAGGACGCAGCGGTAGGAGTCTATCACGGTCAGGAACCGCAGCCACAGCGTCTTGACTCTATTTTCGTATTTGACCCCGTTCTTGTTACGAACGCCAGAGTTATTGTTGGAAGGATGGACAAAGCACTTCGGCAAGGGGAAGAGAGCTTGCTCGCACGTGCATTGACACGTCTTGGCGTGTCAATTCTTCACACGTTGACTGGTGAGGCAACGTTGGAACGTGGCGACGTGCTCTGGCTTGACCCTGACACGCTGATCATTGCTCGATCTTATCGCACCAACGATGGAGGTTACAAGCGGTCGCGCCAAGATCGGTTGACCCGTTCTCTAGATCTAAAAACTGAAAGCAGCTAACTGATTTTCAGGGTGATTAAGACCTCAGTTTTTCAAGGCATCAGCTTTTAGCACTGCAGCTTTTTCGAGGATTAGAGTAATCGATCGCCGGCTTTGATTTCGGCGTAGTTCGACGGTCGACAACGAACAGGCTCTGCGCACTAAATTGCGTTCACTTATGGACGCACTTACATCCGCTGAGGTCTGCAGTTCAAACTTACCAATCCCAACAAATCCAGCACCGGATTAGTTGCGAATTAGCGATCGCATCGATACCCGCGAATAGGTTGTCAATTCCTCCAGGTTACAAGCCAGCCCAGTCACTCCTAGAGAGCTTCCCCCAGCCGTCGCTGCACGACGCGTAGTCCGGGAGCGTCGACCGCGATCGAGCCGACAATTTCAAAAGCCGGTCTAATTGTCCGGATCCACCACTTCGATTGTCCGAGAGAAACGCACGCTTCACGAATTTCTGGGCCCTCATTAAACTGCAGCTGACTAATCCGTCCCAATTCGTCGAGCGTTTCGCCGCGAGCCTTGAGCAAGGCTTCCCTTGCCGTCCATCGCAAGAGAAAAGGCTCGGATCTCCATTGTCTCGGAAGCCGCCGAAGTGACGCAACATCGTTGGCTGAGAAAAAGCGTTCCGCAATCTCGAGCGCATTTTCAATCGAGCGGTTGCGCTCAATATCAATACCGATTTCATGATGCCGGCTCACCGCCAGCATAGCGAGACCAGCTGTGTGAGTCAGATTAAAGCGTATCGTAGAATTAGCCAGACTGGGCTTCCCAAAAGGGCCGACTTGGAAGACAAGCCGCGACGTTTGCTGCTCCGCGTATCGCCGCAGTATTTCGCGCATTGTTCCGCGCGTGATAACAAATTCTGCGCGACGTCGAGGCTCGTAGCGCTTCGCTCGAATCCGTTCATCGTTGGAAAGTCGCCGCTCGCAGACCATCATTCGATTCCCGAAACTATCGTCGCCGGGCTGTGGAAGCGCGATCGGCCACAAGTCGATCTGTCCGGTCATGAGGGTCACCTCACGCCCTTTCCGTTCCGCTCCCCTTGCGCGAGAGCGATAGACACAATTTTGCTGCAGGCGCCGTCATACCACTGCCAACCTCATTCGCTGAAAGACCGAAGTTTGTTTTGCCAATGAACTCACGACATCGATCACTGCTGCGGGTGTGTTTGCGGAACTGACAGTCCTGCCTTCGGGGATGGTATGAACCATCGCCACTGCCAGGTCGCGGAAGAGTCGCAAAGAAATTGGTGCGATGAAAAGATCAGCGGTGTCCACTACTAACGCGATCGGTCACAAGATCTCCCGCAACGGTTACCTACTGCGGCATCCAACAAAAATCAAGATTATTCCGGGTAGCGTCCTAATTGGAAATCAACAGAGACGAACGTGTTCATCGTGATCAGAGCGAGGGTAATAATTACGCCGCAAATGATCCCAATCACGATTCCCTCGGCGTTCCAAAGTGATTGGAATCAGGGATAACCTTGTGGCTGGATCAAAACTTCTCACCCAAAGATGAC
>QHOM01000040.1 GCA_003218785.1 Verrucomicrobiota bacterium | reverse complement strand
AGAAGTTGAGAGTCTTTAGTTGAGCGTTGAGAAAAGAAAGCCATCGTCCATGAACTCTCGACACTCAACGCTCATCTCTAAACTCTCGATTCTGTCTGGAATGACAACATGCTGATTGAAACACACGCGCATCTCGATTATCTCGATTTCGCTGACGATTTCGATGATGTGCTTCGTCGCGCGAATGAGGCCGGCGTCACGCGCATCATCACGATCGGCACCTCAATCGAGAGCAGCCGGCGCGCGGTGGATCTTGCCGAGAGATATTCGAACATTTACGCGGTAATTGGCGTTCACCCAACGTATGCCGAAAAAGCCCAGGACGACGTCATGACGCCGTTGCGCGAGCTGGCGAACAGCCCGCGCGTGGTCGCGATTGGCGAGACAGGTCTGGATTATCATCATTTGCCAAGTGTCGAAGCTGAAAAAGAGAAGAACGTGCAGGTTTTCGCTCGCGCGCTCCAGGGTGAGGTCGAAGAGGAGATCGAAGCAAACATACGAGACGGCGCTTATAAATCGCGGCAGGCCAGTCTTTTTCAGCAACAACTCGATCTCGCCGCTGAGTTGGGCTTTAATGTCGTGATTCATCAACGCGACACGTGGGACGACACTCTCGAAATCATGAAGCCGTACACCGGAAAACTGCGCGGCGTCTTTCATTGCTTTGGCGGCACGCTCGAACAGGCGAACGAAGTTCTCGACCTCGATCACCTCGTTTCCTTCACCGGCATCGTCACATTTAAGAACGGCGCGAACGTGCGCGAGGTCGCGGCCAAGGTTCCCGTCTGGAAGTTCATGGTCGAAACCGATTGTCCATATCTCGCACCGGTGCCGTTTCGCGGGAAACGGTGTGAGCCGGCGCACACGCGCATCGTAGCAGAGACGATCGCGGCCGCGCGCGGCGTGCCATTGCACGAAATCGCCGAGGCCACCACGGAAACGGCGGAGAACTTTTTTAGGTTCAATCGGTCATGACAATTCGCAACCCGATCGACATCCTCACTCGCTTCGCGTTTGTCGCCGCGATCGCACTCATCATCTCCTCCTGTGCCGCGCCGGACACGCAGCATCACATCGTCATCAGCACACGCGAACAAAAATTGGCCGTTCTCGACCGCAGTAAACTGATGGCCATCTATCCAGTCTCTACGTCCAAGTTTGGTCTGGGCGATTGGCCAGGCAGCAGTTGTACTCCACTGGGCAAGTTGGAGATCGCAGAAAAAATCGGCGACGACGCACCCCCTGGCGCCGTGTTCAAGGATCGAAAACGCCAACGCCTTTGCTCGGGACATCTACATTCACGGCACACCGGAGGAACGGAACGTTGGCCTGCCTGTGAGTTACGGATGCATTCGGATGCGCTCTGGCGATATCATCAATTTATACGAAATCGTTGGCCGCGGCGCGGAAGTAACGATTGTCGATGCACCACTGGCTAACGTCATTCCCAGCCTCGTCTCGGCCAGCTCGATGGCCGAAACAAATCCGGCGCCGTTTGTAATTCGGTAGGGACATCGCGCTGCGATGTCCGGACGGCGCGACGCGCCGTCCCTACCCTACGGCAATTTGCCGAGATGTTTTCTCGGAGTTCTGTGCGAAAGCAATTCCATGTCCGCGTCAACCATGATGCGGACAAGCTCGTGGAATCGTACCGTCGGTTCCCAATTGAGAATCTTTTTGGCTTTGGAAGCGTCACCGACCAAGTGCTCAACTTCTGCTGGCCGCTCATAACGTGGGTCGTGTTTGACGAATTCTTTCCAATCAAGATCGACATGTGAAAAAGCCGCTTCGGCAAACTCATGCACGGTGTGCGTTTCACCAGTAGCCAACACGAAATCGTTCCCTTCTCCAAGCTGAAGAATTCGCCACATGCCTTCGACGTACTCCGGTGCATATCCCCAATCGCGTTTTGCGTCCAGGTTACCGAGGAACAATTCCTTTTGCAGTCCGCGTTTGATCGCGGCGACGGCACGCGAGATCTTGCGAGTGACGAAAGTTTCCCCGCGGCGCGGGCTTTCGTGGTTGAACAAGATGCCATTGCTCGCGCAAAGGCCGTAGCTCTCGCGATAATTAACCGTCGCCCAAAATGAAAAAACTTTTGCCACGCCATACGGGCTGCGCGGCCAGAATGGCGTCTTCTCAGTCTGCGGCACTTGCTGCGCCTTGCCAAACATTTCGCTGCTCGACGCCTGATAAAAACGCGAACGCAATCCGGCTTCGCGGATGGCTTCCAAAATGCGGATCGTGCCAACAGCAGTGACATCGGAAGTGTACTCGGGAATGTCGAAGCTCACCCGCACATGGCTTTGCGCGCCCAGATGGTAAATTTCATCCGGCTTCAATTCGTAAAGAAGCTTTACCAAATTCACGGAGTCGCTGAGATCTCCATAATGCAGAAACATTCGGACGCCGTTGATGTGGGGATCGGCGTAAAGATGATCGATACGTGCAGTGTTAAAGGTGCTCGCGCGACGAATGATCCCGTGCACTTCATAGCCTTTCTCAAGCAGTAGATCAGCGAGATAACTGCCATCCTGTCCTGTGATGCCGGTAATGAGCGCCTTCTTCATGTCGATCTTGCGCTTTAGCTCATCGTTTCCGGCGTAGCAAATGATTTAGCTCCCCGGCGGTGTCACCATCAATCGCGCGAGCACAGCACGCTGTGCCGCGATCAATTCAGCGATCCCTTTGCGCCCAAGCGCCAACATCTCGATCAGTTGTGATTGCGCAAAAGTCGCTTCCTCACCCGAGCCTTGCACTTCTACGAATTCGCCGTCTTCAGTGGCCACGAGATTGAAATCGACGGTGACGAGTTTGTCCTCTTCGTAATTGAGATCAACGATTGCCTGCCCATCGAGAACACCGGCACTTACTGCCGCGATCAATTTCCGAACCGGCGGCGCGTCGAGATTCTTTTCCCTTGCAAGTTTTCGGCACGCTATTGCTACAGCCAGGCTCGCCCCGGTAATTGCTGCTGTGCGTGTCCCGCCGTCGGCTTGTAAGACGTCGCAATCCACCCAGATCGTGCGTGGCCCAAGCTTTTCAAGATCGACAACTGCGCGCAGCGACCGCCCAATCAAACGTTGAATTTCCATGCTGCGGCCATCGATTCGACCCTTTGCAATGTCGCGCGGTTTTCGTGTCTGGGTCGAGTACGGAAGCATCGAGTATTCGGAGGTCAGCCAGCCGCCGGTTACGCCTTGCTCTTTCATCCAGCGGGGCACGTTTTCCTCAATGGTCACGCCGCAGATCACACGCGTGTTGCCCACGGTAACAAGCACTGAGCCGTCGGCATATGGCGCAATGCCCAGATCGAACGCCACTGGGCGCAGTTGGTCGCCGGTTCGTCCGTCAATCCGATCCATCAACGCAAGGTAGATCGCCGGCAAGCCCTCGTCATCGAGGAGTTTTGCCTCCTTCTAAAACTGGACTATAAGGACGATCGCGGTGACGAGCTTGACTCTCACTGGCAACGCGGTTTGTTGAGCGAATCTAATGAAGCCTTCCGCAAAATCCGATTCCCCCATTCCGCCGAGCAGCGGTGATTCTGCGGATGCATTGCGAGACTCGCGCACGAAGCTTTCCAGAAAACAGACGCGCCGAGACGGGAAGCTCGCGTCATCAGGCAAGAAGATTCCGCGACCGGAGGAAAAGACCATCGATCGAAACTCGGACATTAGAGAAACGGAGGAAGCGCGGGCGTTGCTGGAACGTCAACTGCACAGCCTTTACTGGTGGGTTTTCAATGCTTTTAAGATGAAAGGGCTTATTCGAGCAAAGGCGCTGGACGGGTTGCAACGGGTCGGCGGGCCCGACAGCGCGACACACGCTGAGCAACACGGTTCCGGCGGGGTCCACATTTCGACGAAAAAGCAAACGTCATAACAAGGGACCGGTCCGCTTCGCAAACCGACGGAAGATATACACTCCGCCACACGCAAGCATATGAAGACAACGCATTCGACAGAAGAAATACGGCATTTTCTCCAAACCTCCAAAGGCGCCGACCCCAGCTCAATTAAGTCCTTACAAGAAGGCCATAGCAACCAAGCGCTTTACTTTGAGAACCGTACAGGCGACAAGCTGGTATTGCGCATTGCGCTCGGAGAAGATGATTTCCTGCATGACAAGTACGCGCATGAAAAGCTTCACGGTAGATTACCCGTTCCAAAAGTCTGGGAAATCGGTATGTTTGGCGGGGATTCGTTTTATTGCATAAGCGAATATATTGATGGTGTACCGTCGGACACTATCAAGCAGGCTGAAATCGACACCATGCAGCCAAAGATACTTAATGCGTATGCAGCTATTTTTACTATTGATATCAGCGGTAGCTCAGGTTACGGGCCGATTGATCTCAAAACCGATAACGGAGAATTTGGTTCTTGGCATGAGAAACTCGCATGCGAATTAAAACGATTCGATGCCGAAAGTGTTCGGTCGCATGCGACAAATATTGGGCTAGACCTGACACTAGCAGATAAGTTTATCGCTCAGGCTACAGCGAATCTACCTTTTGCATCTGAACGGCGTCGCTTAGTACATGGCGACCTGGGCTTTGACAATATGCTTATATGTAATGGCGAAGTAGCGGCTTTCATTGACTGGGCTAAAATCAGTTATGGCGACTGGATGGAAGATTTTGCAAACTTCGACTTTTGGTGGCCTGGTCGTCATGGCGATAAACAAGCTTTTGCAAAACAGTACGGTTTAGATGCAGAGCACTTAGAAGAGCGAGAAGCACTATATTGGGCTATAACGGCGTTAGAAACGATACGCTTTGCTGATACCTTCAAGAAACAAGAGATTTCACAATGGTTGCACGATTATGTGGCAAGTAAGCTGAGCCATAGGACAAGATCTGCTGAGCGAAAAGAGCTCGCCGTCGCGCGCTCACTTGTGGAAACAGCATAAAGAGTGTTGCCGCCCGAGCCGTCGTGATCGATCGCTTTGAGAAGGTTATTGAACTCTCGGAGAGCAAGTTCCCCGCGATCAATTACTGTTGTGTCGATTACTCAAGTGTTGATATGATACATCACCATGCCACTCATATACATCACGGGTGTTTCAGGCTCTGGTAAATCAGCGGTCCGCGTCGAACTCGTGAAACGCGGCTACAAAGCATTTGACACCGATGAGGATAGAATCGCCGCCTTTTATAATAATGAAACCGGAGGAATCGTTGATAAACCTAAGAACGCGCAAGACCGTAGCCCGGAGTGGTATGCGCATCACACATGGAAAATGTCTCGACAGGGTGTGGAACGTCTGGCGTTACAGGGCAAAGACAATCCAGTGTTCCTCTGCGGAGGCGCATCGAACGATGAAGAAGTCTGTGATCTGTTTTCGCGAATCGTTGCCTTAATCGTCGATAAAGAGACGCTTAAAAAAAGAATTACCACACGCACGACCAACCGCTTTGGAAAGCAACCCCATGAATACGCATCGATACTTGAGGAGCAAAAGAGAGCAGAAGCATATTATCAAAGGATGAACGCGATGCTGGTCGATGCCACCCAAGCGATTGAAGCAGTCGTGGATGAGATTGTTGAAAAAGTATTGAAGTAAGAATATCCGCTCCGGCGGTTCTGGATTGATACGAGAAAACGCTTCGACCAATCTCGCCGAGAACGCCCTGAATCAAACGCATTCGCGCTGCGTCTGTTTTGAGGCAAAATTTGACCGTGCTTATTACCGCGGCATTACCGAAAGCAAACGTATTCGTGACACGGGCTACTTGCCTGCTTATAGTACGAGCGAATTCATCGTGATCATGGGAGAGAAACAGCATTTCGTGCCGGTGCAAGAACGTTGGGTGGAGGAAATTTCCGTTGAGGAACTCGCGCGTTACGGCCCACTTGCCGAGTATATGCGAGCGTCGGCGAAAATCCCCGGTTGGCTACGAGGCGAAGAAGCTAAAGCAATGGCGTCACTGGTTTCATCGCTGCCCGATAATTGCGTGGTTGTGGAGATCGGTTCGTTTCTTGGATCTAGTTCCGTTCTGCTCGGGGCAGCCCTGAAGCTTCGTGGCTCAGGAAAACTGCATTGTGTCGATCCGTTCGACGGCTCTGGCGATGCATTTTCTGTTCCAATTTATAATAATATACTCGAGGGGAACGGGGGAAAACCGCTTCGGCAATGCTTCCACGAAAATATTCATGCCGCTGATCTCCAGAACTGGGTGGAGGTTCACCAAGGTAGCGCTGACGAGATCTCAAAGAGCTGGTGGCATCCGATTGATCTGTTATTTCTGGACGGGGATCACTCCCCTCAAGGGGCGCGATCGGCTTACGAAAGCTGGTTTCCGATGCTAAAGATCGGCGGCATCATCGCGATCCATAATTCTAATCCGCGGGAATACGCGAAGGATCATAACGGATCCAGACTACTTGCTCTGGAAGAGATTCATCCGCCAGTCTATACCGATATTCATCTCGTGGAGACAACCACTTTTGCTCGGAAGGTGGCTACCGGCGAATCTTTTCCGCACTAGGAGCGATCCTCTGCGATGTGCGATTCGGCGGTCATGCGGCCGGGCAGCATTGGTCAAAACGGATGAGAGCAAAGCTTCCAGCGCGGCCTTCAATCAATCGCCGATGGCATGGAGTCAACCCTGAACGTGCTGACCCCTCGCTATTTTTGTCCGGGATGCCACGCCGCGAAATCTTATCGCACCAATGGTCCTCAAGTTGGCTTGCGCCTGCCGCAAACCGAGAGGCTCCTGAAGAAAGTGCTTTGTCTGCCAACAGGCCCCGCAGTGACCTCCGCCGAAGCTAATACGATCTGCGACATGATTAAGTTTGTTGTTGAGCACACGGAAGCCGTGAAAAAGCGATTCTCGGTAAGGCCTATTTTTTCCCATCCGTGAGAAGCTCTTGACCGCACGGTCGCTGTGCACCTAGCAGTTGGGAGCCTCGATTCGCTTTAGTAACATGAAGGTTAGCGTCCTGGTAACAACCTACAATCACGCGAGATACATTGCACAGGCTCTCGATAGCGTCCTAATGCAGAAAACGGATTTCGAGTACGAGATCAACATCGGGGAAGATTGCTCTATTGATCGAACACGCTCTATTGTCCTTGATTTTCAACGCCGAAATCCCGGGAAAATTCGTCTCTTGCTGCCGGCGGAAAACTTAGGGAACGGCGCCAATCGAATCTTTGCTCGATCGTTTGAATTAGCGCAAGGCAAATACATCGCCATGCTAGACGGCGATGACTATTGGACTTCTCCTGTCAAACTGCAGAAGCAGGTGGATTTTCTAGATGCCCATCCTGAGTGCGCGCTCTGCTTTCATAACGCGCTAAGAATCTACGAGGACGGAAGCCATGTTCCCGTTCCCTACAACTTCGCAGATCAAAAGCAGATCTCTTCTCTTGAGGACCTTTGGCAATACAATTTTATCGCGACCTGTACGGCGATGTTTCGGAAAAATGCGGTTGGCGACCTTCCCGATTGGTATAGTGACCTCATGTTCGAGGACTGGCCTCTCTTCATTTTATGTGCTCAGCATGGCAACATCGGGTACATTGATGAGTTTCTTGGAGTATATAGGATTCATGGCGGCGGATTGTGGTCGAGGCTTGACACGATTCAAAAGTTGGAAGCGCGCATTGCGTTTTATGAAATGATGAATGCCAAGCTGGACTTTCGATTCAACCATATTGTTAAGCCCCTGGTGTCGGCTCGGCGAAAAGAGCTGGCCGCCGCACGCTCCATTGCCGAGATCGTAGAAAGAACTTTGCCGCCGGCGGCTGTTGTGCTGGTAATGAGCATGGCCAACCAGGATCTACGGCAGTTCCAAGGGTACCAAGCCCGGGTCTTCCCGGATCGTTCCAGCAAACCAACGCAACGGCTTTTCGCGTCGGGCTCCGCTGGTTCGGCCGAGGCATCCTGGATCGCAGCAGGCGGGACCTACGAGTTCCGCTTGTACAGAGGCCGGGCGCAAGACGAGTTGCTCGCGTCAGTCACGGTCACGCAAAATGCAACCCGCCTTTGTTCGCCGCGTTCCGAACAGGAACTGCGCAAAAGCGGACCTTTCATCAAGGCATCTCCTAACCCGGTGCCATCTGGAACCGAGCTCGCGAAGACAACGCTCAGCTGGGACACGGGCGACGGATCGCTAGGCGTCGTCTATGTTTTTGTCAATGATCAGCGAGTACACTACCCTGCCGATAGCACCGAGGCGATCGAGCAACTTGAGACCTTAAGGGCAAAGGGAGGCGAGTTCCTGCTGGTCCCGCGTGACGCATTCGAACTGCTCGAAGAGTACCCCAGATTAAAAGAACACCTCGAGCAACATCACCAGCTTCTGGCATCCGAAGAAGACACATGCTTAATCTACGATCTGCGGGAGGCGCCGGACATGGTGAAAGGTTAACTGCTGGTTTCCTGTTGGTATTCGGGATAAATTCAAAACGTGCGACCCCCGCAGCGGCGAAAGCCTCCACAGATTGTGAGGTTCATTGCGAATAATGCTCAAGATCGGCAACGGCAATAGGGAGAACAGCGTGAACATCAAGGTCCCGCGGATCAGTGTTATCATTCCGACTTTTAACCGCGCGGGGATGCTCGGTGCTACTCTTGAAAGCTTGGCCGCCCAAACTTTGCCAACGGACCAGTACGAGGTCGTTGTCGTGGACGACGGTTCGCAAGACGCGACCCCGGAAATTTGCCGCAGCTTCGCCTCGCGGATGCCGTTAAATTATCTCCACATCGAAAACTCAGGCATTTCAGCCGCGAAGAACACCGGTATCCTGGCGTCCCGCGGCAGGATTTTGCTTTTTGCCGACGATGACGATATTGCCGATCACCGTCTCCTGGAGGAACATCTTAAAGCCCACGAGCAGCACCCAAAGGAAAACGTAGCCGTCTTAGGATACACGACGTGGGCGCCAACGCTTCCACTCACGTACCTGATGCGTTACATCACAGATCTCGGGCGCTTCCTTTTTGCTTACGGCGATCTCAAGGACGGGCAAATCCTCGATTTCACCTACTTCTGGGGTGGACGCTCTTCATGTAAGCGATCGTTTCTCGCTAAACACGGCGTCTTTAATCGCCAGTTCCGGACAATTATAGAGGACATGGAATTGGCATATCGGCTTTCGAAATTTGGATTCCATGTGGTGTTTCATCGCGCAGCGGTGAGCTACATGACACGACCGCTTACATTTGAAGGATTTTGCGATCGCTGCGAGCGACAGGGTGAGGCTCTCTTTCTGTTTAGCCAATTGCACAATGACCCCGTCGCGCGGCAATTCTGTAAACTGGCCGATCCGTTTGTCGAAAATCAAGCTATTGGCGTGGATGCCGACGCCAGATGGCCCGCGGTCGCAGCCTTATTCCGGGAAAAAGTCGATCAGGTTAGCCGGGTTGAACGCTTCTTGGCGTGGGGCTTCGAGCCCGAAGCGATTTCTGAAGCCGCAGAGTCCAAACAAATGGCGCAAGCGGAGGCCTATCGGCTGCAGATGCACGAACTTTTCGCAAAGTGTAGCGAACTGCAAGCAAAGCTCTCCGAGCAGGAAGCGGCGCACCAAAGAAGCGAAGCGGCGCACCAAGGAGAACTTGCAAAGCTTAACGAAAATATGGCTGATCTGAGAAACCGTCTTGCGGAAATCAACGGCCTTCTCCACAGCAAAAGCATAAGTCTGGCGGA
>QHOM01000313.1 GCA_003218785.1 Verrucomicrobiota bacterium | reverse complement strand
TCTTCGTTGTCCGGCGCTCAGTCCGTCAGGGTATGACCGTTCGATCTTGTCTAATCCAAAGAAAGCGAGAGCCTCTTTGATTCTTTCATCTCGCTCTTTTCTCGGGACACCGGCTAATGAAAGGACTAGGTGCATGTTTTGCGAAACTGTCATCTGCGGAAGTGCGGTGGGTCGCTGAAACACGGCGGCGGTCTTAACCAAGCCGCATCGTTTAGTGTCGATTTTCCCCAACCAGACCCGCCGAGGACTGCAAGGAAGTCTCCTTGATCAACCTTCAAAGAAACGCCCTGATCGTAGAGCCGCAGAACCCCTCTGACTGAAGGGTACTCGACTACCACTGACCTGGTTTCGATCACGGATGTCATTGTAGCTAGCTCTTGTAATTCTCTACGAACGAAGAAGATCGTATTCTGCGAAGGCTCGGGAGCGAGTAGAACAGGCCTCCTGCGAGCAATAGGATGACCCCGGTTAGGATTAGTTCGGGGATCGAAGTCGCTGTAAGGAATCCTCGGAATATTATTGGAGAGAATGCTACCAGAGCGATGATCGCTCCTCTAATGAAATAGCGGAGAAGAATCTGCCAGCTGGAGCCTCCGTAAGCAAAGAGGGCTAATTCCTCCCTTGTTCTTCGAGTCGTGGTGGAGATTGACGCTAGAGCGCACGTCGGAGGAACGACTAGGAGGGAGAGCCAGGGCCGCGAGTTGAATGGAGAGGGGCCTATTGTTGCTATTGAGGCTTCGAGGGCCACTATTCCCATTACTAGGATTGCGAGTAGGTCCGTGGCTTCGCGTGGGATAGCGCCGGATAGGACGATCGGGGACCAGGATGGCTTATCCAATTAGGGTCGACCTTCTATTCAGGGCCTGCCATGGACCGGAGGAACATTCCTAATCGTCCCTCGTCATAGGTCCTGATGACTGAGGAGGCGAAGTCGATGTCGAGGTTCATTGAGCGGAGCTTGGATAGAACGGCGTTCACGTCTTCCTTGTTGCGCGCGACTATGAAGACGAGTCCCTCTGGGGTTCCGAGGGAGCTGATGACGTTGAGAGTTTCTGGGATCTCGCATATCTGTTTCAGAATGTCCTCTCTGGAGGGGCTGCTGGGAAAGTTTGCGGCAACGATGACTTGTTCTGAGAGGCCGAGCTTTCCGAAGTCGATGAGTGTTGTGTATTCACGGATAATGTGGGCGTCTTCTAGTCGGTTGACTCTGTAGGCGATGACGTTGGGATGGAGGGCGAGTTTGCGGCCTATCTCGACGTAGGACTGTTTGGAGTTCTCCACGAGCTCCGCGAGAATGCGTAGGTCAGTTCCGTCAAGGTTCACTTCTTTCATCCTCTATGATGCCTTGAACGATTCGTCCCAGTCGAAGTAGCGCTTGATGATGTTCTGCGAGACACTTGGCCGTCGGCCCACGATGATGGTCTCG
>QHOM01000039.1 GCA_003218785.1 Verrucomicrobiota bacterium | reverse complement strand
CGGCCGTGAGTTCGCTCGCACTGACGACCAAAGATCTCCGCCGGTCGCGATTATTAACGAAACGATGGCGGCGAAATATTGGCCCGGAAAAAATCCGCTCGGTCAACGCCTCAAAGTCAAGGATCGTTGGATGGAAATTGTCGGCATTGCAAAAAATGCAAACTACCGCACCAAGCTCGAGCCTCCCGGACCCTTTTTTTATGTGCCGCTCCGGCAGAATTTTGGTGTCCAGAATAGTCTGCTTATTCGCACACGCGAAAAACCCGGTGCGATCATGAATGCGCTCGCCCGCGAGGTTCACGCACTCGATCCGAATCTGGCGCCGTGGCCTGCGTCTCCGTTACAGGAGCAAATCGATGAAATGAGTTACAGCCAGCGATTGGCTGTGACACTGGTGTCGATCTTCGGGGCGATGGCGCTGTTTCTCGCCGCGATCGGACTTTATGCAGTGATGTCGTATGCGGTTTCGCAAAGCACCCGCGAGCTCGGCCTCCGCATGGCGCTCGGCGCAGGCGTGGCCGATCTGCTGCGGCTGGTAATGTCGCGCGGCCTAGCCTTGACGGCTGGCGGCGTTGTCCTTGGCGCCATAGTCGCGCTCGGACTGACCCGGCTGATGGGCAACCTGCTTTACAAAGTGAGCCCACGCGATCCGCTCGCATTCGGGGTGGCATTTGTCGTCATGACGATCGTTGCGTTGATCGCCTGCTTCTTTCCGGCCTGGCGCGCGACGCGGGTTGATCCGGTCCGGGCGTTACGGGTTTGACTGCTATGAGGACTAGCGGAGCAAAAGCTGAGAGTAGGATCGCGCACTCTGTTGACTTCAGGTCTGGTCTTTCTTCCATGGACGTTCCTCGGCCGGATCTCCTCGCGAAGAAGCGCAAACATCGCATCATCACCATTTCGGCCATCGTAATCGGTGTTGTACTCGCGACCGTTGGCCTGTCGCGTCTGAAACCGGCGGTGCCGAGCGTAGATCGTTCCACAGTTTGGATTGATACCGTTAAACGCGGACCAATGGTGCGACAGGTGCGCGGACTCGGCACGCTCGTCCCGGAAGAGATCCGCTGGATTCCGGCGAACACGGAAGGCCGAGTCGAGAAAATTATCGTGCGTCCGGGCACACAGGTTGAACCCGATACCGAGATTCTAGAAATTAGTAGCCCGGAGCTTGAGCAGGCCGCTCACGATGCCGAACTCCAAGCCAAAGCCGTCGAAGCCGAGCTGGTAACCTTGCGCGCAAATCTACAACGCGAGTTGCTCGATCAGGAAGCGACCACGGCAAAAGTTCGTTCTGATTACGAACAGGCCAAGATGGAACGGCAGACCAACGACCAATTGGCCAAAAACGGTCTGGTTGCCGAACTGGTTTACAAAACATCTAAAGTGAAAGAGGCGGAGTTGGCGAACCGCAATGAGATCGAACAAAAACGCCTGAACTTTGCGCGTGATTCGATTGAACCGCAGCTCGCGTCCAAACAAGCTGCGGTGGATCAAGCCAAACAGCTGGCGAAGTTAAAATTGGATCAAGTCGAAGCGCTGCACGTGCGCGCCGGGATGTCAGGCGTGCTGCAGCAATTGCCAGTTGAGATTGGCCAGCGCGTGAAGGTCGCTGACAACCTGGCGCGCGTGGCGGATCCGACGAAGTTAAAAGCGCAGGTCAAGATCGCGGAAACCCAGGCGAAAGATATCCAGATTAACCAGCAAGCGGTGATCGATACCCGCAACGGCGTGGCAAAGGGACATGTTATGCGCGTCGATCCAGCGGTCGAACAGGGCACAGTGACTGTCGATGTTGCATTTGATGAACCATTACCCAGCGGCGCGCGCCCCGATCTAAGCATCGATGGAACGATCGAGCTCGAGCGATTGAATGAAGTGATTTACGTCGGCCGGCCCGCATTCGGTCAGGAAAACAACACGGTTGGTATCTTCAAACTCGTTGGCGGCAGCGAAGCTGTCCGCGCGGCCGTCAAACTGGGCAAGAGCTCAGTCAATACGATTGAAATTTTGGACGGCCTCCAGCCCGGAGACCAAGTCATTTTATCCGACACCAGCGCGTGGGAAACACGCGAACGCATTCGTCTCAAATAAATCAGCAAAAAAATATGAACAACGGATCAACCCCTCTCATTCATCTTGAGAACGTCACCAAAGTTTTTCTCACAGACGAAGTAGAGACGCATGCCCTTTCCGGCATTCATCTCGACATTCGCACCGGAGAATATGTTGCCATCGCTGGTCCCTCCGGATGCGGCAAATCGACGTTACTCTCGATCTTGGGCCTTCTTGATAGCCCTTCCAACGGAAGCTACTCGCTCAAAGGCGACGAGGTCGCTGATCTTTCTTTTCCGGATCGCGCGCGTATTCGCAATCGCGAGATCGGATTCATCTTTCAAAGTTTCAACCTGATCGGTGATTTGACCGTTTACGAGAACGTTGAACTGCCGTTGACCTACCGCGGCCTCAGCGTAGGCGAGCGCAAAAAATATGTGATCGAAGCGCTCCAGCGCGTCGGCATGGCGCATCGCGCAAAACATCTGCCCGGTCAGCTCTCCGGCGGCCAGCAGCAACGTGTCGCGGTCGCGCGCGCGCTTGCCGGTAAGCCGGCGATTCTGCTTGCTGACGAGCCAACCGGCAATCTCGATTCACGCAATGGCGAAGCGGTCATGGATTTACTCAAGGAACTGCACGCTGGCGGCGCCACGATTTGCATGGTCACGCATGATGCGCACTTTGCCGAGCACGCTGATCGCACTGTGCACTTATTTGATGGCCGCGTCGTCGAGGAAGCAATCGCCGCCTGAGGAAATGTGATTGCCGTGCCATTACTTCCCTTGATCGCGCATTGACGGATGCACGCGGGGGCGTGAATTTTGACTAGCCTGCTCGCGCAGGTGAAATAAAAGAAAATCGAGGAAATCATTATGAGCGACACATATGTTCCACTGATCAGTTCCGGCGTTGCCGGCCCACTTGGCGTTGTGCACCTCCCGCGCCTTTGGCAAAAGGTCTCTCTGGAGACGGCTGGGAAGCTGGCTTCCGGTTATCCGGCCGTCGGTAAAGGCTTCGATGCGATGACGCTTGCCGCGCTCGGACTCGAGGAGCAGGCGGTGAGAAATTACATCAAGCAAAACAAGCCGACTTATCCCGAATTCGAAGCCTGGGTGAAGCAGAACGCCACGTCATTAAATCGAGAGGCGATCGAAAAGCATAACGCCGCGGTGCGTGGCTACAATCATGATGACGAAACGCGCAGGGGTATTCTGAGCGCGTGCGGCATGGCCGATGACGCCTCCGCTCCAAGAGACGGGGTGAGTCTGAACAATCTTGACGACTGGTACGAGTTTCATCAAGCAGTGCTCAAATAGTTGAGGGGGTCCGAAAGGTTGGGACGATTGCGAGCCTCATGACATCAGCCACGGATAAGCACGGATTTTCACGGATCAGAAGAAACAATCTGGGAACCAGGAAATCAGAAATTTTCCGAATCCGTGTTTATCTGTGTCGATCTGTGGCTAGGATTTATGCCTTCCCATGATCACGGCATTCCGCAAGACGGCTGAAACTTTCGCGACCGGAGCGAAAACGCTCGAACAAAGCTATTTCGTTTCACCGGAGATTTTTGCTGAGGAACAAGAGAAAATCTTCTCCAAGCAATGGGTGTTGGTCGGGCATCAGAGTCAGATCGCTAAAGCCGGAGATTATTTTGTCGCGAAGGTCGCGAGCGAATCTTTGATCATCGTTCGTGATAAAGGCGGAGAAGTGCATGGCTTTTACAACGTCTGCCGCCACCGTGGCACCCGACTCCGCGAAGACAGAAACGGACATTTGTCGGCGATTCAGTGCCCGTATCACGCGTGGACGTACGGACTGGATGGCCGATTACTCGGCGCGCCGCATATGGATGAGGTTCCCGGTTTTGATAAAGCCGATTATCCACTGCACGCGGTGAACCTAGCGTCATGGGAAGGGTTCACCTTCGTTAGTCTGGCGGAGAGTCCGACGCCGTTGGAGGAATGGTTCGCGCCGTTGGCAGGAAAATTTTCTCACTGGAATCTGCCAAAGCTGTGTTCGGCCAAACGGATTGAGTATGACGTGCGAGCCAACTGGAAGTTGATCTTCGAGAATTATTCGGAGTGCTATCACTGCCCGGGCGTGCATCCGGCGCTCTCGAAATTAACTCCGTATGATGCAGCGGAGAACGATCTCGCCACCGGCCCGTTCCTCGGCGGGTTCATGCCGATCACGAAAGGCAACAGTCTCACCATGAGCGGCAATGCGTGCGCGCTGCCCGTAGGCGACATCAATGCCGAGGATTTCCACCGGGTTTTTTATTATTCCATTTTCCCCAACATGCTCCTGAGTATGCATCCCGATTATGTAATGGTGCATCAACTCTGGCCGCGGTCGCCGGAACGGACGCGCATCCTGTGCGATTGGTTTTTCCACCCGGGGGCTTTCGAGCGCGCTGATTTTCATCCGAACGACGCGATCGAATTTTGGGACATGACCAACAAACAGGATTGGCACGTGTGCGAGTTGAGCCAGCAAGGTATCGCGTCGCGCTCGTATCAACCTGGTCCCTATTCGCCGCGGGAAAGCATTCCGGCCGCGTGGGATCGAGAATATCTGCGCTACGTCTCGTAGCCCAAGACGTGATTTGTTAAAAGCGTTACAACGCTACAACGGATTCTCTTACTCTTGCTCGTGCTCATGATGGAATGGTAGCGAAAAGTTCGCGAACACGAGGGCGGGGGCTCGCTTCCGCAGGTGCGGAACAAGGCGCGTGGGCTTCCCAGAGTATTCGCCGCGTGATTCGTTAAAAGCGTTACATCGTTAAAGCGGAAGCTGGTAGCAAACGCCGAATATCCAACGCCGAATATCGAAGCCGGAAAATCAATCTGGAAACCAAGAATCCAGGATTTAAACACTTCCTGATTTCCGGCTTTCTTAATTGGAGTCCAAACCTTTTGTTTCGGGTTCCTCTTTTCCTGGTTTCCTCATTCGTATCCTCTTAACTTGTGTAATCTTCCAACATGCCACCACTAACGTATGCGAGTTATCTCGATTTGGAGAAGCTGCTCACTCTTCAGAAGCCGCGCTCAACCCCGGCGGAGCACGACGAGATGTTGTTCATTATCATTCATCAGACATACGAGCTGTGGTTTAAGCAGCTGCTGCATGAGTTCGAGAAAATAAAGAGAGATTTTTCCGCCGGCGATCTCTTCGGCGCGATTCATTCGTTCAAGCGCATTCGTACGATCATGAAGACACTCGTGCAGCAGGTGGACGTCCTCGAGACGATGACGCCGTCGTCATTCTCGAGCTTCCGCGACCGGCTCGAGACCGCATCGGGATTTCAGTCGGTGCAGTTTCGAAAAATTGAGTTCGTACTCGGATACAAGCGCGCGTCCACGCTTGCGTACGTTAAGCCGGATTTTCCGGGCTACGATCGGCTTCAGCAGCTGCTCGGCGAACGAACGGTGATCGATCACTTCTACAATTTCCTTGAGACGCGGGGCGCGCACATTCCCGCAGATCTGAAGAATCGCGACGTGACGCAACCGAATGGGCCAGACGAGCGCGTGCAGAAGGAAATTCTCCGGCTCTACAGGAGCGCACCCGAATGCTCCATCCTCTTCGAATTGATGACCGACTTTGACGAAGGATTGCAGGAGTGGCGCTATCGGCACATCAAATTGGTCGAACGCACGATCGGCGCCAAAAAAGGCACCGGCGGATCGCCGGGCGTACCGTTTCTGAAAGAGTCATTGTTCAAGCCGGTCTTCCACGATCTGTGGGCGATTCGTCACGAAATGTGACCGCGCGCGCAGCGTCGCGGAAATACGAATGTCGAATTCAGCGGCAACAACGATATTCGTCCGCAGATTTCAGGAACCCTAATTCCCTCGCAGATTTCCAACTAATACTCCCTCCTTTCCTAATTAGGTTCCGTTAATCAGCGACAATCTGCGTAATCTGTGGACCGTTTAGCTGAGTCCCAAAAACTCGCGGGTGGTTTCGGAGAGGATTTGCGCTTTTTCTTTAGCTGAGAGTTCCTGCATCGATTCGATGAGTTCGCCTGGGTGCGCTTCGCCTAGCGGAAAAGGGTAATCCGACCCAAACGCGACGCGCTGCGCGCCAAATAATTTGAGCAGCATCTTCAGCGCGTCGGCGTCGTGCACGAGCGAGTCCACGTAGAACCGCGCCGGAGTGAGGTCTCCATTTTCGTCTCCGCGAGCGAGATATTTTCTCGGATTTGTGTCGTTGTCCGTGGCAACCAGATCAGGCCGCACGTGAAACGCGTGTTCGACGCGACCGACTGTGAAGGGGAATGCGCCGCCGCCATGCGCAAAAGCAACGCGCAGCTTTGGGAACCTTTCGAATACGCCCCCAAAGATCATCGAGCAAATTGCGAGCGACGTTTCGGCCGGCATGCCAACGAGCCACGGCAGCCAGTATTTCGGCATACGCTCTCTGCCGAGCATGTCCCAAGGATGAACAAAGATGGCCGCGTTGAGTTGTTCGGCTGCGCTCCACACGGGCTGAAGTGACGCATTGTCGAGGTTTAAAGTTCGCGGCCAGATCGGGATCTTGCAACGGAATCGTGGCAAGCCCGGCAAATCTTTTAGGATGACCACGAACTACCTCGGCGATGTGATCGTTTAACCGCCGAGAAAGGTCGAGCGCGTCAACCGGTTTAGCCCAATAGCTGAACATCACCGGAACGGTCGAGAGCACCTGCAGCGAAACGCCTGCGAGGTCGCATTCCTCGATGCGCCGCTTGGGATTCCACACATTATCAGTGATCTCGCGAAAAACGTGATCGCCGATCATCATCCGCGCGCAGCACGGCTTGTAATGGTCTAGCCTGACGAACCCGCTGTAACCGTATTTCGCGTCGAGATCGGGCCAATCGTGCGGCAGAATGTGTGTATGCAGGTCGATCTTCATCATTTGTGGTAGGGACGCCGCGCCGCGGCGTCCGCGGACATCGCAGCGCGATGTCCCTACCCTACAGCGATTTCACCGGCTCTGGCTTCTCCACCTTCTTGCCGCATTTCTTGCACGTCCGCCGCGCATCGTCGTTCCAGAAATCGAGCATCGCCTGGCTGAAATGCTCGACGATGTCTGCGCAATCGAAGTGAATATCTTCGACTAACGCACCGCAATTTTCGCAGTAGAAAATGACGTGTTCCTTCTCTCCGGGCGGGCGGCGACGCTCGACTACGACTCCAACCGTGTCGGGCGGCCGCTGGGGGGAATGCGGGACATTCGGCGGAATGAAAAATGTTTCGCCTTCGTGCACGACGTGGTCCACGATCCGCTCGCCTTCGCGAACGCGCACTTTGATGTCGCCCTTGAGCTGGTAAAAATACTCTTCCGAATCGACAAGATGAAAATCGTTCCGCGCGTTGGGCCCTTTGATCACCATCACGAAAAAGTCGCGCCCATCATAGAGATAACGGTTGCTCACTGGCGGCTTGAACTTTTCTCGGTTCTCTTCGATCCAGTTCTTTAAGTTAATCGGCGATTGCACGGTGGTCATAACGCGGAGCGTATTTCCTACCGCGCGTAGCGTCAAACGCTCCTTCGCAAGGCTACGGCGCACCAAAGGAACGGCCGATCCACCACGCCAAAATCGATATATTTGGGATTGAATACGCCATAACCACACAATAGTATCCGCCGCCGCTCCATGAAACTTCGCCATTTGTTCCAGATCGCAGGCGCGTGCGCCATCGCGCTCATCGTTTGCGGTTGCGAAGAAATCCCACCTTACGCCCAGGAGCCACTGGCCGGACGTTTTCCTTGGCAGGCCCAGCCGTCCGGCTTTTGGAATGACGAGGGCGCCTCCGGGCCACCCAAGATCATCGTACATATCGGCGAACAGAAGGCTTACTTTTACAAAGGTAAACATGTGGTCGGCGAGTCGACCGTCTCCACCGGCAAACCTGGGTTTTCCACCCCTCCCGGCCATTATCACATCGTCTCCAAAGATAGGGATCATGTTTCAACCGAATTCGGCGATTACGTGGATGATTACGGGAACGTGGTGAGATCGAATATTGATGCACGCAAAGACCGCCGGCCGCCGGGCACACATTTTGATGGCGCGCGAATGCCCTATGCCATGTTCTTCAATGGCGGCTACGCGATGCACCAAGGTTATGTTCCGCCGTTTGCCGCATCGCACGGCTGCATCCGCGTGCCTCAAGGGATGGCCCGGCCATTCTTCGAAAACGCTCCCGAAGGCACGCCAGTGATCGTGACCGAATAGAGCTGTAGGAGCGGCTGTTTACTCGCCAAGGGCTAGCTGCGTTGCCGTTCACCGACAACAAAATTCGTGCTAGAATAGGCCAACGATATGAAGCGAAGCATCATCGAGGACGAACGCAGCAATGCGATGCAATTGAGCTCTGCAGAACTGCAGCGTTATTCGCGCCATCTCATGATGCCCGAAGTCACGCCGGACGGTCAGCGACGCTTGAAAGCGGCGCGCGTCTTGTGCATCGGCGCGGGCGGCCTCGGATCGCCTGCCGCAGTGTATCTCGCTGCGGCGGGTATGGGCACGATTGGAATTGTCGATTTCGACGATGTCGATCTTTCGAATTTGCAACGGCAAATTCTCCATGGAACAAAAGACGTTGGCCGGGACAAACTAGAATCCGCTCGGGATCGCCTGCATGACATCAATCCGGAGATTGATGTCCAATTGCACAAATGCCGGTTCTCCAGCGAGAACGCACCGCAACTTGTCTCCCGGTACGACGTGATCGTGGATGGCTCGGATAATTTTCCGACACGATATTTGTCTAACGACGTCTGCGTTTTTGCGCGCAAGCCAAATGTGTACGGCTCAGTATTTCGTTTTGAGGGACAGACCACCGTGTTCGCGCCTCACTTGGGCGGGCCGTGCTACCGCTGCTTGTTTCCAGAGCCACCGCCACCGGATTCAGTCCCGAACTGCGCGCAAGCAGGAGTGCTCGGTGTCTTGCCTGGGATTATCGGCATGTTGCAAGCAATTGAGGCGATCAAAATGATCGTCGGTGTCGGCGAGTCGCTGGTCGGACGGCTGCTCCATTTTGACGCGCTCAAAGCAAGATTTCGAGAGCTTAATCTGCGACGCGATCCTGAATGTCCGGTTTGCGGGGAAAATCCCACAATCTTCTCGCCCATAGACTACGAACAATTTTGCGGAGCGCGGGACGAAGAGGCGATACCGACGATGTCGGCGCACGAATTAAAGCAGAAGATGGATGCGCGCGAGCCGTTCGAGTTAATCGATGTGCGGGAAGGATTCGAATACGAGATCGCGCGGATTGATGGCGCGAGGTTAATTCCACTTGGGGAAATCGCTGAACGGGCAGACGAGCTACCGCGTGACCGGCCAATCGTTGTCCATTGCCACAGCGGCAGGCGTAGCGCGGAGGCAGTGCGATTGCTGCAACAGCGTGGCTTTGGAAACATTTACAACCTCGAGGGCGGAATCGATGGGTGGTCGGACCAGATCGACCCCGGCGTGCCGAAATATTAAGGTTCCTTTACAACCGCAGCTAATTCCGCTGCGCTCGGCACGTCGTCCCACTGCTGAAGTAATTCCCCATTCCGCGCAAAGACGAAAACGCGAAAATTCGCTGCTGGGGATTGGCCGCTGAGCTGCGACGATACTGTCCCGTCAAAATCGGTCACCGTGAAGATGTCCCTTCTCGCATCACGCGCAATTTTCTTCTCCTCGTATCGTGCCTGAAGCCGCTTTGCCTCTTCGTTGAGATGATGTCGCACCAGCATTGTCGCAATCTCGCGCCCGATCTGCGTATGTCTCCTAGTGAAATCGAGAATCGTAATCATTCTGTAATTGGGATTGCCGAGACAATAATCTGGAACACGCTCCCCAACGGCGCGCGCCTTTTCCCGATCCGCGGTTGTGGTCAGGACTAATACGGTCACGTGCCCGTCAGCGGTCGAAAGCGCATTGCCGTCGACATCCACAAAATTGAGTCTGTAGCGTTGTCCGACGGAAAGCGCCCCAGACAGAGGCATACCAGGAAAGAGAGACACTGCCATCGCGAGGGAAAAAAATTGAAATGCGCGGAGACCCACAAGTGAGAATAAATTAGACAATAAGCGATTCAATCAATTAGCGATTAGACAACTGAAATCACGGCGAGGAATAGTAAAAGAATTGCAAGGATTCGCTAATTCACTGAATCGTTAATTCGTTAAATGACCAAGGATTATCGCATCGCGATCGCTTCCGTTTGGTTGTCGCTCTTTTTCGCTTGTGGGTTCCTTGGCTGCGATCGGCTGACGAGTTCGCGCTACACCCAACTGATGCAGGACGCGGATTCGAAATCAGAGCAGGGAGACTTTGAGCGGGCAATCAACTTATATGAGGCCGCACTCGATGACAGCCCGCGATGCGCCGAGATCCATTACAAGCTGGCGCTGCTCTATGACGACAAACTGAACGATCCTGTCAGCGCGCTGCATCATTTCAGGCGTTGTCTCGCGCTGAGTCCAAACGGCTCTCATGCAAAAGATGCTCAGAATTCCATCAAACGTGATGAAGTGGCGGTACTTACGACTTTGTCTGGCGATTCTGTTGTTACTCGATCCGAGGCAGCCCGGTTACGAAATGAAAATCTTGATCTGCACAAGGAACTTGAAGCGCGCACTGGGACTTGGCGAAGTGCGCTAGATAAATCGCAGGCGAGCGCCGCAAGTTCGAAGAAAAATGCATCTAAAAAAGGAGGAAGCCGAACCTACGTTGTCCAATCAGGTGATACGCTCGCGTCGATTTCGCGGAAATTTTACAAATCCTCGGCGCGCTGGGAAAGGATTCTCAACGCGAATAAGAAGGGCATTGACGATCCGAAAAAACTCACCGTCGGCCAAACCCTGGTTATTCCGTAGTAATACTCCCGCATTAAGACGCTGGGCTATCTTCAAAAGGAAAACTGCGGGAAAGACCGCGTGGTCGCGCTTTTATTCCGAGCAACTCCTTTTGCCAGGGAACGAGCAAAGTTGTCGCGTGTGTTTCGTTCGTCGCGATCGCCTCGATAGTGCCGCGCGGTGCGATGAAGGACGGCTCCAGATCGAGTTCCTTCGCCGCCCGGTCTCTTCGGCGTCGCAGTTCTTCCGCCCTCCGCACTGTCTCTTGGCCAGGTCGCGTTCCGGAACGGCGGCGCAGAAGCGGCCATTCTGATTCAGGCAATCGCATTGCGGTTTGCGCTGCCTCGCGGAACGTCTGACGGCGGCGAGAGGAAAAATGTTTGTAATCGGGCGTGCTTCCCGAGACGAAACTCGTTGCCGCGTTCAGTAATTCGTGATTTTGCAAAATATGAAAAGGCGGTCGGTCTGCCGCTTCTGCTTCATTCTCGCGCCATTGCCAAAGCCCGCGGAGGACGGCCGCCTCTTGACCACGCAGTGAGGCAGAGCCGCGCATACGCCAAAGTTCATCCTCATCGCGGACACGTTCGATCGCCGCCTGCTCAATTGCGCGTTGGCAGGACTGCCACAACCAATCGAGCTGATCGTGTCCTCGTAACTGCGATTCGAGGCAATCTGCCAGAGACAACAGGTAATGCGTGTCATTCATCGCATACTCGATCATTCGCGCGGGGAGTGGCCGCCGCCCCCAATTTGCCTTTTGAGAACCCTTTCCGAGTTCCACGCCAAAATACCGCTTTACCAACGCAGCCAGACTAAATTCGCGGATCCCGACCAGGCGCGCCGCAATCACTGTGTCGAAAATCCGGCGCGCGGAAAAGTTTAACCCTCGGCGGAGCAATCGCAGATCGAAATCCGCGCCATGCAAAACAATTTCCTTGCGTTCCAGCGCAGCGCATAACGGCTCAAGATCGATCCGCTGCGCGCCGGGAGGGCAGCCGGTTCGCTGAAGCGGCTGGATGGCCCAGCCCCTTCTGTTTGCGTTGCTGGTTCGGTCGCGTTGCGGTAATTGAAGGGGCTGCCCGCCTAAGGCAGGTTCAGCGACATCCGCCAAAGGATCGACGATGTAATCGCACCCTGGCACGCTGATTTGGAGCAGACAAAGTTTTTCCCGATAACAATGGAGGCTGTCGGCTTCGGTATCGACCGCCACGCGATCGACCCGCTCGATTTTCTCGAGTAGCTCGCCCAACTGGGCACTAGTGGCGATAAGTCCCGACGGGAATGACGAATGACGAATGACGACGCCCGAAGGAATGGCGAAATCCGAATGACGACGGGCACGTTCCGGATACTGTGTCATTTGAGCATTCGTGCTTCTTTCGTCATTCGTCATTCCCGCTATTTCAATCCACTCAAGAGCAATTCGGCGTTCGTTTTCGTCGCTTCCAGGTTCTCGATCAACTTTTCCATCGCCTCAATAGGAGGAAGCGCCGCCATGGTCTTGCGCAACTCCTGTACACGCTCCCACTCATCGGGATGATATAGCAAATCCTCGCGGCGCGTAGCCGAGAGCAATGGGTGGATTGCTGGATAAAGCCGTTTTTCCTGCAGCGCTCGATCAAGATGCAACTCCATGTTGCCGGTGCCCTTAAATTCTTCGAAAATCAGTTCGTCCATGCGGCTGCCTGTTTCAGTTAAAGCAGTTGCGAGCACGGTCAGGCTGCCGCCTTCTTCGACATTGCGCGCGGAGCCGAAAAATTTCTTTGGTTTGATGAGCGCTTTCGCTTCGACGCCGCCAGACATGATCCGGCCTTTGCTCGGTTGCAAATTATTATACCCGCGCGAGAGCCGCGTGATACTGTCGAGCAAAAGCACCACGTCTTGTTTCATTTCCACCAGACGTTTAGCGCGCTCCAGTACCATCTCAGCTACCTGGACATGTCGATGGACGCTTTCGTCGAAGTTCGAATAATAAATCTGGCAATCGATTTCCCGCTCCAGATCGGTCACTTCTTCCGGCCGCTCGTCCACCAGCAGAAGGATCAACACAATGTCCGGATGATTCACGCGAATTGCTTTAGCGATTTCCTTGAGCAGGATTGTCTTGCCGACTCGCGGCGGTGCGACGATAAGACCCCGTTGCCCCCGCCCAAGCGGTGCCAGCAGATCAACAGCGCGCGCGCTGATGGAATTCGTCTCTGGATTTTCCAGCATGATCCGGCCTTGCGGGAATTGCGGCGTAAGCTTGTCGAAGTCTGTCGGCTCCGACCACTCTTCTGCCGGTTGGCCCTCGATTGTTGTGACTTGTTCAAGGGTGAGGAACTTCTCGCGATGTGCCGGTAGCCGTATTGTTCCGCCAAGTTCTTGACCCGGTCGCAGACGATGTTGCTCAATCACCGCGCGCGGAACGCAGACATCCTCCGGTACTGGTAAAAAGTTCAATTTCGGCCAGCGAAGCATTGCGAACGAATCGCTCACCTGATCGAGAAAGCCTTCCGCGGTAACCGTTGCCCCGGCGGATAACGCCGCGCGGACGAGATCGAGAATGTGCTGATGACGCGAGCGCGCCGGATGCAAATGAAACTCCAAATCGCGCGCCAGCACGTCCAGCTTTTTCCCCGAAAGCTCTTGCAGCTCATTTAAGTCAAGTGAGCGCCCTGTAGCGGGGATCGTTGATCCCGAGCCTTCCTGTTTTGCTGTAGTGGCGGCCGTGTCGGCCGCAATCTTCCCGTCCGCAGGCGGCACGCCTGCCTCTACAGTTTCCTTCGCTTCTAACTTTTCGTCCATGACTGCTGGTGCCAGAGCGCAACAAGGAAGCGTGCCTGCTCGGCAAGCGCCGCACGAGGGCCATTGTTCCAGACCACGTGGTCCGCGCGCCTGATTTTTTTGTCGAGCGACATTTGTGAGTTGATCATTTCTTCAGCAGCGGCGCGTCCAAGCGACGTGCGTTCCATCAGCCATCGTAGCTGGACTTTGGAAGAACAGGCCACCACAACCACTCGATCGCACAACGTTTCACCGCCGGTTTCATAAAGAAGGGGAATATCAGCGAAGAAAAAATCGGGAGAGTTGCGATGCGTTTCCGCTTCCGTGCTCCATTGGCGGCGAATCGGCGGATGAAGAATCTCTTCGAGAGCGCGTTTTTTTGCCGCGTCGCCGAATACTATGGCGCGAAGTCTGTCCCGATTCAAGTCCCCGGTGGCCGAGAAAATTCCGTTGCCAAATTCGCGACGAATTTCTTTTTTAACTCCCGGGTCAAGATCGACAAGTTCGTGCGCTACTTGATCTGCGTCGAAAAATTTGGCCGCGGGAACGATCTCGCGCAAACATTCGCAGAAGCTGGTCTTGCCTGTGGAAATTCCGCCAGTGATCCCGATGACAGCCATTCAAGTGAGGATTAAAAGGCTGTAGAGGCGGCTGTGCCAGCCGCAAATATTTCAAAAGCCGCGCGGTCAAGCGCCATGGCTGATCGTAAAATAATAGGTAGCGGCGATTGACCTCAATCGCCTGGGCGATTCGGTGAACCGCCGCTAACCTTTTACGGATTGTTCGCGACCTCGTGCGGCGAGGGTCTGCTCACTTCAAGTCCGGTCGCCGCGGCGACACGGACTCGTCCCGTGGCAAGCTGGGCGCTGACCTTCTGGATCTGCGCTGCCTGCTCTTCGAGACGCGCAATCACACGCTCCATTCCTTTCTGTAGTCGGATGATGGTCGCTTCTTGTTCCTCCACCTTGCGGTGCTCTTTCAGAAACTCGTTCAGCAACATCGCGTTCACCGCCTCGTAGCGCACCGTGTAAGGCTTCCCCTGATCATCGCGCGCGACCAGATCGGGATTGACCTTTTCCACTTGCTCGGCCACCAGGCCGAACTGCGGGATACCTTTCGCGTCTAACTCTTTCTTGTAACGGAAAGTCACTGGTTTGAGCGCGAGGATCGCTTCGCTCGCCTTGGCCATCGGCTTGATTGAGTCCTTTAAACGTTCCGAGGAAACTACCGTCCCGAGATGACCGTTGGTATCGATAATTACCCCAACGCCTCCGGCCACAGTTGCCCCGCTAATGCCGGCGATAAATGTGGCGCTCTGATTTGCTACGTTGCCGATGCGAATCG
>QHOM01000038.1 GCA_003218785.1 Verrucomicrobiota bacterium | reverse complement strand
CGTTTAATCGCAGAAATTGGGCGTACCCAGCGGCTCGAAATTATTAACTCGCTCAAGCGCAGCAGAGGAATGTCCGTCAACGAGCTCGTGGAAAAAATGAAGATGAGCTACATGGGCATCAAGCAGCATTGTCTCACTCTTCAGCGCGATGGCTATCTGGATACCTGGCGCCGTCCACAGAAGATGGGCCGCCCAGAAATGGTTTACCGGCTTACACGCCGCAGCCATGATCTTTTTCAGGCTGATAGTCATCAGTTCACGCTCGATCTATTGAAATCCGTCCAGGAAATTTATGGGTCAAACGCGCCGGAGAAGCTTCTTTACAATATTTTCGAAAAGAGGACTGCGGCGCTCAAAGCTAAGGCGAAGGGGGACACGGTGGCCGATCGCGCCAAATGGCTTGCCCGCTTCCGTGACGGGGAAGGCTACATGGCCCAGTTTACTAACGGACAGGAGGATGGGCCCAAGATTCTCGAGTGTCACTCGCCGATCATGAATTTGCTGGATCGTTACCCGATCATTGGGCGTTTCGAGCAGGATATGTTCCAAGCCGTTCTCGGCACGCGTGTGCGCCGACAAACGGTGCGAAACTCGGGTCTATACGAGTGCGCATTTTATTTCGCGTTGTAATACCGCCGCTTATCTTCCTCAGATCGTCGAGGTTTTCGCTTTCGCAGCCAGGAAATTTCGGTTGATTCATGGCCCATGCCTCGGGCCTTTCCTTCCGCGATCATCGAGAACTTGCAGCCGTTGATCGACGGGGGCCGCTATCCGGTAAAGCGCGTCGTTGCCGAAGATCTGGTGGTCGAAGCGGACATTTTTAAGGATGGACACGATGTTGTTGCGGCCGTCCTAGAGTGGCGCGTTGTGGGAAAGCGCGCGTGGCGCGAAACCCCAATGATTTTTGTCGATAACGACCGCTGGCGTGGGGTGTGTACTCTTTATGACGAGATCATTTACGAATACACAGTCGAAGCATGGACCGACAGTTTTCGCAGTTGGCAACGCGAGTTCGCGGCGAAATTTGAGGCTGGCATTTCTGCGCTGCGGAGCGAAGCAATGGAAGGCGCCGCTTTGGTCAAGGCCGCTGCCCAGCGCGCGCGAGATCCGGCGGATGCCGCGCGGTTGCTGGAATTTTCCGAGCAAATCTCCAAGGCGGCCAATTCAGAAATTAACGCCATCATGCAGTCCGGCGAGCTCGAGGTGCTGATGGCGACTTATCCGGACCGCTCCAACGCGACACACTATGCTCCGGCTCCGCGCGTTGTTGTCGATCGCCCAGCCGCGTTGATCGGTGCATGGTACGAATTTTTCCCGCGCTCGGCGGAAGGCCGCGGCGATCGCGGTTCGACTTTCCGCGATTGTTTGCCACGAATCGATGACGCAAAGGCAATGGGCTTTGATGTTATTTATTTTCCGCCGATTCATCCCATTGGTCACACGAATCGCAAGGGCCGCAATAACTCGATTACCTGTAAACCGGGCGACCCAGGCGTGCCGTGGGCAATTGGCAGTAAAGCGGGCGGACACAAAGCGGTCGAGCCTTCCCTCGGGATGCTGGCCGATTTCGATTGGCTTCAAAAACAGGTACGAAAACGCGGAATGGAAATCGCGCTCGATTTCGCGATCAATTGCTCACCCGATCATCCTTATGTCAAAGAGCATCCGGATTGGTTCTACAAGCGCCCGGACGGCACGATCAAATATGCGGAGAATCCGCCGAAAAAGTACGAAGACATTTATCCGCTGAACTTTCGGTGTGAAAGCTGGCGCGAGTTGTGGGCAGAGATGAAGAGCATCGTCCTTTTTTGGGCGGGGCGCGGCGTGCGCATCTTTCGCGTTGATAATCCACACACCAAGCCCGTCGCTTTCTGGGAGTATTTGATAAAGGGTGTCCGCGCCAAATATCCCGACGTTGTTTTTCTCTCTGAAGCGTTCACGAGGCCGAAGGTGATGAAAGCGCTTGCCAAAGCTGGCTTCAACCAGAGCTACACCTATTTCACATGGCGAAATTCGAAGCGCGAGCTCATCGAATATTTTACGGAGCTGACGCAAACCGAGATGAGCGAATATTTTCGCCCTAATCTTTGGCCGAACACGCCGGACATCTTGCCGTTTGTGCTTCAGGACGGCGGCCGGCCAGCGTTTATGATTCGCGTGGCTCTTGCCGCTACGCTCTCAACGCTCTACGGCATCTACAGCGGATACGAGTTGTGCGAGAACGAAGCTTTGCCGGATCGGGAAGAATATCTCGATTCCGAAAAGTACCAATTTAAAGAGCGCGATTGGAATGCGCCGGGAAACATCAAGAACTGGATCGCGCGGCTAAACAAAATCCGAAAGGAAAACCGTGCGCTTCGGTCTTACACGAATTTGCGATTCTATCCCGCTGAGAACGACGCAATCCTGTTTTACGGAAAAATGACCGCTGCGCGCGACAACATTATTCTCGTCGTAGTGAATCTCGATCCGCATCGTAAACAACATTCTTTCGTCGATGTGCCGATTGATCAATTCGGGCAAATGCAGAGCGACGTCTATGAAGTGCACGATTTGCTCAGCGACGCGCGTTATATCTGGCGCGGCCGCCGTAATTACGTTGAGCTCGATCCGGAAATTCAACCGGCGCATATTTTTCGCGTGCGCCGCTGGGCCGGCGGCGATCGATTTGTTTAGCAACCTAGCGAGCCGATCTGTGTTTGATCTCTTGCCATGTTGAGCCAAGTCTCCCGCGGCTGCGGGATTACTGTTAACAATGAAAGATTCCTCGACTCCACTGCGCTCGGCTCGGAATGACAATAGCGGTTGAGACGATGAACATTGTCATCTGTCAGTTGTGCATTTGCATCCCCTAATAGCGCCGCCTATCGTTACAAAATTTCTGGCATGAAGATTTCGTTCCTGCTGTTTGCCGCGCTTGCCGGCGCACCTTCGTTGCTTGCGCAGGAGGCCACACCGCCGCTGGTGCCGGATGTTCCGCACTCACAAACCATTATGGATACACTCATCAACGCCGGGCCGGTGATGATTCCGCTCTTTCTCTTATCGATCTTTTCCGTGGCGCTCGTGATTGTTTATCTGATGACGATCCGGCGTGGCGCGGTGGTTTCGAGCGGTTACATGGCTACGGCAGATGCGCTTTTACGCAAACGCGATTATCTAGGATTACTCGCCGTTTCCAATCGGCATGGGGAAGCGATCGCGCGGGTCGTGCAAAAAATGCTCGATTTCACAACCAAAAATCCGCATGCAGATTTTCAGCAAGTCCGCGAAATTGCCGAGACGGAAGGATCGCGAGTCGCGGCCAGTCTAAATAATCGTGTTACTTATCTCGCCGATATTGGAATGATCGCGCCGCTGCTAGGCCTGCTTGGGACGGTCTTTGGAATTATCCATTCCTTCGGCGCACTTGGAGCCGATATTGGGTCCGCGCGTTATGTGGCTCTCTCACGAGGGATCAGTCAGGCGCTGGTCAACACGGCCGCCGGGCTGGCCATCGGTATTCCGGCGATGATGTTCTACGCTTTTTTCCGGGGAAGAGCCCAAAAGTTGATCTCGGAATTGGAAGCTGCTTCGACGCATGTCTTGGCGTTGCTTTCGTTGCAGTACGGCAAGCGGGTCGAGCGAACCCCGGTGCTGATCGAGGACGAACTATAAGCTGCCCATCTCGCCAGTAATTCGCAAGACCGACATCGTCTCCTTCGTAATATGAATCTACGTGGTCACGCGCCCCTGCATCATCCCGGTATTCAACTGGCGCCGCTGGTCGATGTGCTGTTGCTGTTATTGATTTTTTTCCTGCTGACCTGGAACGCGGCCCGCACTGAGAACGAACTCGATGTCAGGGTGCCAAAAGCTTCGGCTGCGAAAGAGAAAACTGCGCCAATCGGAGATGTTGTGGTCAACGTGAAAGCGGACGGCAACGTTGTCGTGAACCGCCGCACTCTCAGCGGTCCTGAACTGAGCGAATTGCTAAGAAGTCTGGTTCAACTCAACTCCGAGCAAGCCGTGGTGATCCGTGGCGATGAGGCTGGCGCTTACAAGAATATTATTGGTGTCTTAAACATTTGCACCGAAGCAGGAATAACCAACGTGGCTTTCGCAACAGCGAAATGAGAACGGCGCGCAGCGCAACCGGTCTTTTGGGACTGGTAATGCTGCTTTCATTACCGAGCGCAGCCGTCGCTCAATTGGCGCCCGAAGTGCGTCGCGCTCGGCCGGTAGATGAACCGCCGGTCGCGCGCGCTATTCCATTCGAGGAACCAGCCGCAACAACGCCTCGCCCTCCAGCGGAAGACTTTTCCGAACGACCGCCAGCGCGCGACAACGAAGCGCCTGACCGCCGCCAGCTCGATTACGCGAACGCGCTTTTCACGCGCAAACTTTACGATCTGGCGATCCCAGAATATCAAAAATATCTCGATGATTATCCGGGCCTGTCCGGCCGGGCGAACGCTTATTTTTCGCTGGGCGAATGCTATCGAAATCTCGATCGCCTCTCGAGCGCTCGCACAAACTTCCAAAAAGTGCTGAACGACTACGGCGATAGCGAATTCGCCGGACCCGCCGCTTACGCTCTCGCTGAAACGGCTTTCACGCAGAAGGACTATGCCGCGGCGCTTCCGCTCTTTCATCGCTCCGCAGCGAAATCAAAGGAATCGGCGGTGGCACTTTCTGCGCGCTATTTCGAAGCACGTTGCCTCGAGGTTCTCGGCCGCAAAGAGGAGGCTTCCGACATTTATGTGGAGGTTGCCGAGGCCGGAAATCCGAACCCCTATCGCGAAGACTCACGAGGGACAGCAGCATCCATTCTCGTCGGACGAGGAAGGAAAGTGGATGCGCTGAAGCAATACGAAGCTCTCTCGAACGAAACGCAAAAGCCGGCTTTAAAAGCGGAGTCAGCGGTGCGTGGTGGCATGATCGCGCTCGATCTTGTGCAGGCTGATAGGGGCAAGATCGACAAGGCGATGGTCGATAGAGCTACAAACCTGTTGCAAAAAGGTCGTAGCCTTCCTGAAGCCGGAAAATTTCGAGCGATTGCGCAGGTCGGTTTGCGCCGCTTGCAATATCAGAGCGGCCAGTACGCGCAATTACTCGCCGATTACCAGAAAGAGCAGGAAAAGCTTCCGGAAGCGGCCCAGGCCGAAGTGTTGTTGCTTGCCGCAAACAGTGAACGGCAACTTGGTCACGCAAAGCAAGCCGAAGATCTTTATCGCCAAATCATGGCTAAATATCCGGATCGGGAAGAAGCAAAAGACGCTGCCTATCAGCGGCTGATTAACGTATACAACTCCGATCCATCGGCGCTGCTCGCGGAAGTGGCGGAATTCCTGGCAACGAATCCTACAGACGAACGCGCCGACCAGGCGAAACTCTTAAAAGCTGAAGCGTTTTACAAACAACAGAATTACACCGAGGCGGCGTCAATTTATGGGGAACTGCGCGCCTCTCAACTTTCTCCAAAGTTGCGCGCCGAATCGGCATACAAACTTGGCCTGTGTCATGTGCAGACGAAAAACATTCCTGACATTATCGAAGCTTTCACGTATTACGTGCAGACCTTTCCAGATAACTCCCAAGTGTCTGCCGCCTTGGCTCAGCGCGCTCTGGCTTACGAACAGGATAAAAACTACGATGCGGCGCTTTCCGACCTGAACACGATCCTCACCAAGTATCCCAGCGCGCATGAGCGGGAAGCGGCGCTGCAGTTGAAGGCTTTGATTCTTGGAGAGCAGGACAAAACGAAGGGCATGGTCGAAACCTTTCGCCAGCTCCTGAAAGAATTCCCCAAGAGCTCTGTCGCAGCGCAGGCGCAATACTACATCGGCAAGGCCGCGTTTGAAGCGAAAGATTATAAAACTGCGATGACTGCGCTCAATGCTGCGCGCCAACTGAATAAAGAGCAGTACTACAACCTCGCGTCGCTCCGGCTCATTTTGTGTCAGTTTTATTTGAAAGATCGGCCTGCTCTTACCAAAGAAGTGAACAATTTCATGGCCAACAGCCCGAATGTTAATGTGCCGCCAGAAGTCCTTGAATGGCTCGGAATCGAATATTACAACGAGAAAAACTTCGAAGCCGCCGAAAAATATCTGAGCGCGCTTGGAAAGATCGACAATCGTGGCGGCCTTAAACCCGATTTTTTGTTTTACCTGGGAGACGCGGCCACGAAGCTGAAAAATTTGCCCGAAGCCGAGGATGCATTTGCCAAGTATTTGCAGGTCGCCACAGACCCGGCAGGAAAGGCGAAAGTGTTGCTTGCGCTCGGCGCGGTCAAGATCGGTGCGCACAAACCGGACGACGCCCAGAAGATTGCCGAAGAGATCATGGCGCTGCAACCAGAGGGTCGCGTGAATGCTGAAGCGCGTCTTCTGGCGGGCGAGGTCCAACTGGAGCGCGGGAATTTCGATGACGCTGGCAGGGCTTTTAAGGGTGTCGCGTTGCTTTATGATGATCCAGCTATTACCCCTCGCGCTTTGGACAAAGCTGCGCTTGCATATCGGCAAGCTGGCAAAACCGACGAAGCAGATCGGCTCGCCCGGGAGTTGCACGAAAGATACCCAAATTACGCAGGCGGTTAGATCGACATTGCTGCGCGTCGGTGGCCGCGCTTCTGTGGGAGGCGGCGAGTTCTTCCCTGGGCCGGATGAGTGCGCGGGATCGACAAACGCAGTTGCCAGCGCGCGGCCGATTTGATTGCATCGGCATATGGCCAAGCTTCGCCCGTTGCTCGCAGAATTTATCGGAACGTTTGCGCTAATTTTTGTCGGGATCGGCGCAATCAAAACAGCCGGGCACGATGTGCTTGCAGTCGCGCTCGCTCACGGTCTGACGATTGCCGCTTTTGTGTCCGCGACGCTGCACATCTCGGGAGGCCAGCTAAATCCGGCGGTGACCTTCGGCCTCGTTTGCGGCGGTCATATGAAATGGACGAACGCGCTTCGTTACTGGATCGCGCAATGTCTCGGCGCAATCTGCGCTGCCTTGATTTGTCGTGGTCTCTTCGGACGCGATGTCGTCGTCAGTGGTACTCCGCAGCTCGCCATTAATCTTGCCGCGTGGCAGGGAATTCTGGTCGAAGGGATTCTAACTTTCTTTCTCGTGTTTGTGGTTCATGGCACCGCCGTCGATGAACGCGGGCCGCGTCGCATCGCCGGCCTCGTCATTGGATCGACAATCACTCTCGACATTCTGTTTGGGGGAACGCTTACCGGGGCGGCCATGAATCCCGCACGCGTGTTTGGTCCGGCCGTTGCGGCAAATTTCTGGCACGATCATTACGTTTATTGGGTCGGACCGTTGCTGGGCGGGGCGCTGGGCGGTCTTGTTTATCGACTTTTGATCGAACGGCGGCCCATGACGTAACTGGAACATAAGGCTGCGCTTTGTGTGGCCAGCGGACAAAGCTGTCGCTGTCTTCGGTTCAGCGGGTTTTAAACCCGCTGGCCGCACAGACTAAAGTCTATGTTCCAATCATCGCGAGCGTCTCGATAGGCAATGGCGCGAGAAATTCTTTTGCGTTATCGATTTCTAAAACCGGTCGTGCCAGATGCGCAGTAAGAAAACTTGCATCGGGCGTAGGAGCAATCCCGGCTTGTGCGGTAATTTCGCATTCGGCTAATTGCTCAATTACGCGCGAGACCTTCGCCGTCAGAGCGCGATTGTGGGTAAATTTAATGGTGCAAACACCGGGCGCGGTGGCTTCTACAAATGGGCTGAGCGTAAACGCGTAGTGAAGTAACAATTCCTGGATCGATTTTTCCTGCGTGTGTGCGCGCGCCTTGATGACGACCTCCAAAGATCGCGCTAGAGCCTGACTTGGCGTCATTCCTTTGCGAATGCCCGCCTTTTCGGCGACCTCGTTCAATTGAATGAGAAGCGGTTTCTTTTCCTGTTCCTCAATCAACGCCACCGGTTTTGCGTGCAGTTCCGGCTGATGACGCATTGCCGCCTGCAAATAGAAGTTCGGCAAATAAATGCTGGCAAACATCAACCGGCCCCTCCTATTTTGATCTCCTCTCGCGGGAGGTGCGATCGTTGCACGCGAATTCGCAGCCGCGAAATTGCGTCCTCTTGTTCAAAACTTTCCAGGCTCCACACATTTTCGAGAACAATTTTCAGCTGCGCACTACTAACCATCCCTTGCCGTGTCATCGTTGCAAACGATACCAGTTCGTCTGGGGAATTTTGCGCAATTCTTCCCGTGGATTGAGCACAAGATCGACAATAACGAGCGGAAAATTCCCATCGCGCAAAAGCAGATCGGCCGCTTTGATCGCTTCAAGAGCTTTGGTGCAGCGCATCCAAAGCAGATGGCCCAAACACGCATTACCCAGTGGCTGCGGATCAAAGGAATCCCGCCCATCGATCAACGCGAGGAAATAGCAATCGCGCTGTGCGGTCTCGAGGAGCGCATGAATCAGCGATGCGCTTCCGGCGCTAACCTCCGGGCTGATCAATTCCGTGATCGCGCCTTTGGGCAATCCGCCGCCAATCGCTTCATCGAGAAAAGCTAAACCAGTGACTAACTGCGTTGCCGCAGCAGCAGGCGCGTGAGGGAAACGCTCGGTGAGCAATTTCCGAAGATCGAGAACGGAACCGGCGAGAGCCGGGCAACGTAGACGGGCAGCCCGAGTAGGGGACGAGTCATCAACCTTGCCGCTCGTAGCCATCGAGTAACGATGGCACGCTCACGTATATGTTCAAGAGAACATTAGATACATTCAAATCAACGCGCTCGTCGGACCCGCTTTAGCAGTTTGCGCAACCGTGCCGTCGTTTCCTCGCGGTCCAATCGGCTCGCCGCGACGCCGAGGACAAACGTTTCCCAATCGTCGTTTCCCAACTTTGGATTCGACAATAAATCGTTACTCTCAAGAAAAATCAAACATGCGGCGAGCGCGGTTCGCTTGTTTCCATCCACGAACGGATGATTTCGGCAAAGGTAAAAAAGATACGTCGCCCCACTCTCGATTGGATCCGAGATGAGCGGCTTCCCCATCATCGTCGCTTGGGGGGCTGCCACGGCCGATTCCAATAATGCTTCGTCGCGAATACCCCGCGCGCCTCCATGCGCGGCCAAGACTTCCCGATGAATGGCTTTTACAGCCGCGACCGTCAGGTGCTTAATTGATTCGCTCAAGCCAAGCGTTTAAAAAGAGAGGAGTTCTTCTTGATCAATCGCTTCGCCGCTGCCGCCGCTGTTTTCGTGGCAATGGTTGGGCGAACCGGTGTGAGAACGATCGAGCCGCCCTCGTGAACAGTGACGTTTACCTCGTCACCCACCTTCAATCGCGTCAGATCCATCAGCGCCGTATCGAAAATAATGCCCTGGGAATTGCCCACCTTCGAGATGGTCTTGGTCATGTGTAATACTATGTTTTACCCAGTGCATTCGCAACCGATTTTGATGTCTGATTTGCTGCATGCCGCGCGGTAGTCCACGGCAAAGGTGGCTGTTCCGATCTCTGTCCTCTGTCTCAGTGCCTCTTCCGCCGCTCTTGCTTCCGCACCAGCGAGACCATGACACCCTGGATCTTTAACTCGCGCGCTGGGATCAAATTTGGAAACCGCGAGTTTTCCGCCTTCAGATAAGGCCGGCCATGTTCTACGCCACGGACGCGCAAGGCGAATGTGCCGCGATTTTTTGAAACATTGGCTGAGCGTGTATCGAGCGACACGTGGCCTTCAATGGTCTGCTCGGTTAAAGCCGACATCCCCGCTGGGATCTGCCCGTAAATAGGAATATCGGCGATCCGGACTTTCATGGCTGGAGTAATCAACGCCCGGGCCTTACGCGCGTGCCGGTCGAGAAAACCTTTCCGTTCGAGTACGGCGATGTACTGCATTATCGAAGTCTGACTCGCGAATCCGAAATGACTTTGGATTTCACGGGTGCTTGGCGTAATTCCTTTCTCGCGTTGCTCACGCTGGATAAAATCGAGCACGTTTTTCTGCCGCTCCGTCAGCATGCTTTATGATCGTCGAAATTGTCGGCGACACAAGTTCAAATGAACAAATAGACAGCGCGGTGCTCGCTCGCTCAGATGGGTCTTATTAATTAGACAGCGAAACTTTCGCCGCAGGAGCAATGGGCGACAGCGTTCGGGTTCGTGACTTTGAAGCCACCTTTTTGCAGGTCTTCGCTGTAATCGAGCACCGAGCCGCTGACGAAAAGTGCGCTCTTTGGATCGACAACGAGGCGGACATTCGAGGCTGGCACGAGAATGTCGCGCTCCTTGGGGCCGTCCACTAAATCCATCACATATTGCAGACCGGAACAGCCGCCGCCGACCACGGCCAGGCGCAGTGCGCCGTTCGGTTTGCCTTTTTCGTCAAGCAACGAAGCCAATTTGCGCGCCGCTTTTTCGGTGACTTTGACCAGGCGCTCGTTACCGATCTTGTAATTAATAGTCGGTGTTTCTGTAGTCATTCAAAAAGAATCAACATGTCTGTTTTTCAACTCTGCGCCGCTGTGTGGAGCAGTTGAGCGACTTCATTTTGCACGTTTTCCAGCTCGTCGAGACGCAATTGCGGGTCGGGCACGATGAAGACATCGCCGGTCGCGTCGTGTTGGTAAATCAAGACACGCCCGTTTGCATTGTGCCCGGTCTTCACTTGTTTCAAAACCCGTTTGCGCTCGAGCATGGCGGCAAGGACGTAACATGCATTGGCCGGCGGATTGTCCGATGCAATTAAACGGCGAAAGAGCTGCTCTGCGTTTTCCCTGGCCAGAGGCTCGGCCGACCGTGGCGGCAAAGGCTCGTAACGTGATTTCCAAAATGAAAATGGCTGAATGTTCTCATTCCGATTCCGCCACGCCTCATCGCTCAAGTCCTCCCGTCGATACCCATCCGCATCATGAAAAAGCAGGGTGTAAAAATATTCCCCGGCGGCAAAGGGACGATGAGTCACGGCACAGGCATCCGCTCGATGCTTGATCGCCCATTCTTTTGGGAGCGGGTTCATTGTGCAATGATACGCCGCGCAGTGAAAAGATGAAAGCCGGGCGCTTCCCGGTTGGAAGCACGAAGATAGAACAGATAGAGACCGATCGCAGCGAAGAGAAGGTTCGGCATCCAGGCCGCGACCCAGGGAGAGACTCGGTCGCCTTCGCCGAGCGCGAGAAAAAGATGGACAAGAAAGTTCATCGAAAAAACGAGGAAAACCGCCGCCGCAACACTTGATAACACGCCCCGGCGGGAGTAGCCGATTCCAAGCGGGGCTGCGATGCAGACAACAACCAGGCACGTCCACGGCAAGGCAAGGCGATACTGCAGATGCGTGCGAAACGGCGCGAGCAAGGTAGCCGGAAAATCCGCATTGAAACGCAGATACTCTCGCAACTCTGGCAGGCTTAGGAATTCTGCGCGCTCATTCGCGCTGCCTAGCCGGAAAGGTGTTTCGCTCCAGTGCTCGATCTTTAGCGACGGATAAATCTGCTCATCGACGATATTTCCGGCGTGATCGTAATGAACGACCTTCACATTCTCCAGATTCCAGGTTTTCGTTTCCGGGCGGTAAGAGGCGCGCGCCGCGAGATAATTCATGACAATGTTGTCGTTGGCGTCCTGTTGAAGCACCTGCACGTTATTGAATATATCGCTGCGAGGGAGAAAATTCTGAATGAACCAGGTGCGCAAGTCCGTTCGATTGCGAAAGATTTGTCCCTCGATATAGCGCGCGGGGCGCACCCGCGTGTCTGAGAGGAATGTTTTGCGCGCCATTTCCGCGTGCGGTGCCAGCGAATAATTTAGCGCCATGCTCGCTGCCACCGTGAGCAGCCCCATGCTGATCAGTGGCAGGAGAACACGCGGAAGACTTACGCCCGCAGTAAGCATGGACACGACTTCGTTCGCACGCGACATGCGTCCCAGGGTAAAAAGGAGCGCGAGCAGGAGGGAAACCGGCAGGAGAATGATGAAAACCTGTGGGACCTGTGTGGCGTAATAACGAACAACGAGAAGAAGACCGACGTGCTCGTCGATAAATGTCGAAATATTGTCGCTGATGTCGAAGATGAGCCAGATCGAGATGAAGCCGGCGATGCAGTAGAAATAGACCTGCAAGAAATTGCGAATGACGTAGCGATCCAGGAGTCTCACGGGATTCTCGAATTTCGATTTGCGAATTACAATAGCATTTCGCAAGGAGATTTCAGCCGCTCGTGCCGGACCCAATTTCGAACTGGTTGCTCGCCCCGCGCAATTATAGCATCATAATTTAATGAGTACGGGCGAGTTGAAAGACATCATCGATCGGCGGACGCCAGAAGAGCGGAAATGGATGATTTCATATCTGTTCGACAAAATCTTTGCCGTTCCTGAGTTGCAGCAAACGGCGGAGGAACTAAAAGAGTTGGCGCGACGTCGCGGCGATCTTATTGCCGGCCGCCGCAGCCTTTCTCAGGCTCAGGCTGAGAAGCATTGGGATGAGCTTGAGAAAACCAGAGCGTGAACGGCTGGCAGTTTGTCATTCACCAGGAGGCGCTGGAAAAGATCGATAGTTTATCGCCGCGACAACGGCGAGAGATTCGCGCGACACTTTTACGGTTGGTCGATGATCCATGGCAGAGGCCCGACGCCGAAATCCAGCCGCCGAATGATCGAATTTATCTAGTGAAGAATGTTCGGGAGCTTCGTGTACTTTATTGGCTGGATGCCTTTGCACGAGAGGTTTATGTCGTGCGTGTGGATCAACCAAAATGATCGCGCTGAAAGATTCTCTCGGCACCGAATTTGTCGAACGAATTCGCGCAATTTTCTCCGAGAATGGGCAGCTCTCAAAGGCGAAGAACTTCGAGTTCCGTCCGCAACAGCAGGAGATGGCAGCGGCTGTGGCAAGAGTGCTGGAGGAGCAGCGGCATCTCGTCGTTGAAGCAGGCACCGGTGTCGGCAAATCGCTGGCCTATCTCACGCCGGCAATTCTCTTTGCGCTCGAGCAGCACAAGAAGGCAATCGTCTCGACCCATACGATCAATCTTCAGGAACAGCTTCTTTACAAAGATATCCCCATCTTAAAGAAGATTTTGCCAGTCGAATTCGAAGCGGCCCTCATGAAAGGGCGACAAAATTATCTTTGCCCGCGGCGCTTGGAACGCGCGCTCCAGCAGCAAAACGAGCTTTTCACCGGCCCGGAACAAAACGAGCTGACGAGACTCGCGGAATGGGCGGGGATGACCCGCGACGGTTCGCTCAGCGATTTGTCGGTTGAGCCTGATCCCAAAGTTTGGACCCAGGTTTGCAGCGAGCCGCACATCTGTACGGGGAAAAGCTGCGGACAGCAATCGACCTGTTTTTACCAGCAAGCGCGCAAGCGGCTTCTCTCGTCGGACGTCATCGTCATCAATCACACGTTGCTTTTCATGCTTCTGGGAAGGCCGGACCAACAGGAAGAACGCGAAAGCGGTTACCTTTTCCCAAACGACTTCATCATTTTCGACGAAGCGCACACGGTCGAGCAAGTCGCTTCGCGGCAGATAGGCATCGGCATCTCACAATACGGGCTAAGATCGACAATCCAGCGACTCTACAATGCGCGAACGCGCAAGGGGCTCTTCACGATCATGCGCGACGCAATCGGGGTGCGATTGGCGGCCGAGCTTGTCGATGAACTGGAAAGGTTTTTCGCGGTAATCGAATCAGCCTGCGATTTCCGGAAGGGCCGCGAATTTCGCGTTCGCGCGCCGGAGTTGGTTCCCGATACGATCACTGGACGCTTAACCGGATTGCAGGCGCGCATCGCCGAAGTCGCCAGACGCGCCGATGATGAACTTCTAAAGGCCGAATTGCAGGAGCTTGGCAGGCGTATTCGCGATGCGCGTGACGGCATTGCCATTTTTCTGGAACAAAGCGCCCGCGAACACGTTTACTGGGTCGAGCGCACCGGCAAGACCGCGCAGTTTCTCTCGCTGAACGCCGCACCCATCGACATCGCGCCGGTGCTGCGCCGGATGATCTTTCGCGAAGACTGCTCGTGCGTGATGACGAGCGCGACGCTCGCGGTCGGCCGTCCGGATCTCGCCTATTTTCGTCGGCGCATCGGCGCAGACGAGGCAGAACCGTTGCTGCTCGGGAGTTCATTCGATTTTCGCACGCAAATGAAAATTTTCATTGTGCAGAAAATGCCTGACCCGCGCGAGGCGGGTTACGAGGAAGCGCTCGAGCATTGGATCGCGCATTTTGTGGAGGAAACGGACGGACGCGCTTTTGTCCTTTTTACGAATTATCGCGGCATGCAGCAGGTGGCCGATCAAATGGGTGAATTTTTTTCGCGAAAGAAATTCAATCTTTTTGTGCAGGGTGGAGGGGCGCCGCGCGGCCGTTTACTCGAGCAATTCAAGGCAACACCGCGCAGCGTTCTTTTTGGCACAGACAGCTTCTGGATGGGAGTCGATGTTCCGGGCGAGGCTCTCTCGAATGTGATCATCACGCGGCTGCCTTTCGCCGTGCCGGATCATCCGTTGATTGAAGCGAAACTTGAATTCGTGGAGGAGCGGGGCGGCGATCCGTTCATCGAATATTCCTTGCCGGAAGCGATTCTAAAACTTCGTCAGGGTGTCGGCCGTTTGATCCGAACGAAGGGCGACCGCGGCATCATCGTCATTCTGGATAACCGGATCGTGACCAAGCCGTACGGAAGGGCGTTCTTAGCGGCCCTGCCGAAGTGCCCGGTGAAAATCATTTAGGTTTATTTGGCAATATTGCACGGGGCGCGGTGGCGATCGGCGATACAGTTACGTGAGAATTCAACGCTGAAGCGATGAAGCGCACGATTCGCGATAAACTGATCCCGTTCGGCTCGCATTGGGAAATGCTCGCTGTCACGATCGTGTTGCTTATCCTGGTGGCGGCGTTTGTTGATCTTAAGCCGGTGGTGGATGAGAATTTTTTCTTTTCAACGAGCGATCCTGGCGTCGTTCAAACGAGAAAGATCGAGCAGAAATTCCCGTCGCAGCCGGAGCTCATCCTGGCCGTATCGTCCCACGACATTTCTTCACCGCGATATCTCGAGCGAATTCAAAAACTCACACGACGGATCGAAGCAATCGATGAAGTCAGTGCGGTAAAAAGTGTCGCGGCAGGGCCGAAGAGTTTTCAGGATGCGCTGGCCAGTCCATTTTGGAGCCGGCTGCTGATAGCGCGTGACCGCAAGTCCACCAACGTCCTTGTTTTTCTTGAACGCAAGGATCCCGAAAAACCGATCGAGCGCATCGAACGAATCATGCACGAACTCGATGCGAGAGATTTTCGAATTCACATCGCCGGGCCGCCCTATGTGGTGGAGATGATCCGCCGCAGTTTGGCCCATGATTTTTGGTACTTCAGCCTCACGGCGGTCGTTTTATTTGGTCTGACGATGGCGGTGATGTTCCGTTCGGGCCGCGTATTTCTGGGAATGCTTGCCACTTGCACAAGCGCGGTTTTGTTGACGCTGCTGCTGCAATCGGTGTTTGGAAAAAAGATCGGCATCCTGACGGTCAACCTCGGCACAATCGTCTTCGTCATTGCGTTGTCGCATCTGGTTTACATG
>QHOM01000037.1 GCA_003218785.1 Verrucomicrobiota bacterium | reverse complement strand
GTCGCCTCGCCTTTTTTGAAAATTTTCCGGTAAAGTTGCTGCACCAGCAACATGCCGGCCCGTCCGGCCAGAACATTGCTGTTTCCCGATAATTCCGCTCTGGTTACGCCGGTGGCGATCAAAGAAATGATTTCTTCCTGCGCCAGCGGCGGTGCGCTCGTGAAAATCGTCTCCGGCGCATGCAAGGTTCCATAAACATAAACCCGCACCGTGTAATCACGGATGACCGAAGTGCCCTGCAGATCAATCCGTGGATTCATTGAATCGCTCGGGTCAAAATAGAGAAACCCGTGGGAAACCTGGAGCCGGCTGAATGGCAACGTCGCTTCTACATTTTCCAGCCGCACCGTACCTTGCAATTCCGGCCGCACTCCGGTTCCGGTCAACTTCAGATCAGCAATCGCCCCGCCGGTCGCCAGATTGCCGCGGATAACGACGGGATCTTTGGTTCGAATCGCCACATCAAATTTCCAATCCCGTAACGGAGGTTCCGGAAAAGAAAATTCCGGCCGCGCCGAGGGCGGTTCCGGCGCCGGTCTGCCCGGCAAACCGATCGGAATTAGATCGATGTTTTTCAAGAAGTGACTGTTCGTGATCGCAATGGCTCCGGTGACGTTTGCGCTCGCGAGTGGACCCGTCACTTTAATGTCTGCATTCGTACGCGCGGTAAGTGTGTCATTGCGCGCGATCAGCGCACTATCTGCCTTTAACTGCAAATCGACCATGGGCTGCGTCAATTTCGGAAATTTCACTCCGCCTGTGACTGTGAATTTACCTCCGGAAAGTTCTCCACCGAATTGCTGAATCGCTAGCGCATCGCCGCTGAAATTGAATCTAGCTTTGAAATTATTCAGCGCTGGCAGCGTCGGATCACTGGCCCGCGCCACATTAATTGTCATGTCTCCGGAGCCACTTAATACAGGTCGCCCGATCGTTCCCCGCACATCGACATCGAGCCCAAGATCGCCGTCGAGTTGCTGCACTTCGGGCACGAATTGCCGGATAAAATTCACCGAGCTGCGCGGCAGCCGGGCTTTTGCACTGATTGGCGTTTCGTCGGGTAGGTTTCGTGCACGAGCAATCTTCGGTATGTCAAACGGGAGGTTTGCGCTCAGCTCCAGCGGTTGAATTCTCGCCTGTTGTAGCTTTCCGGAGACGGCAAGTTGATTGTGTGTGACTTGCGCGGCGAGATCAAACGTGGCCGGCTCCAATCGTGAAAATCGCTCGCTGCGTAAATCGCGCATCTGCACGTCGAGGCGCGCCGTCAAGTCAGCGATTGTTCCTTGCGCGTCGAGCTTCGCGTTGAATATCCCGGATGCCATCGGCTTGACTCCGAGATCGTTAAAAACCTTTTTAATGTCGAGGTTATCGGACTGAAATGTCGCAGACACTTTGCCGTTGGACGGAATGACCGCGGCGCTCGTCCCGAGATTGCTCCACACAAACCTTTTGCCTGGGCAATTGCCTGAAAATCCATGTTGCTGGTAGCGAAAAAGATAATCGGCACATCGAGAGCGTCGGGCGAATACGACGCGTCGATATTCGCCTGAAGCGATTGCAAATTGCCGTAACGTCCCTTCTGCAAAGCGAACTTAACTTGCCCTGAATTCTTAAATGTTTGCCCGTTGCCGTTCCCTTCCCAATCCAATGCGAATGAGCCCGCCAGCTCATTTTCATTGCCCGAAGCGCGAAGCAGTGGCTGAAGCGTCGATAAATTCGCCACATGCGCGGAAACCTTGCCATTGTAATGATAGGGTCGTCGCAGGTTTAGGGTTCCGGTCGCGTTAAAGAAATCCGTGTCGTTTAGAGTCGCGCTGCAATCGTTTAGATAGATTACGTTGTTGGAAATCGAACACTGCGTGTTGAGTTGCCGGACAACCAAATCCCGCATCTTGAGGTTCGACCCGGAAATAGACACTTCTCCGTTGGCAGTCTCTTGTTTCCATGCAATCTGCGCTGCCATTTGCAATGGCCCGCTCACTCTGTTTGAGGAACCTGGAACCCAAAAGTCACCGGCTTCCGGCGCGTTCAAGGCGACATCGAGCGTCGCTGGTTGTGAGGAAGCTCTGCTCAACTCCTTCGGAAGCTGGTATCGACCGCGAAGAGTCAGTTCATTTTGATTTCGCCGCAGATTCAACCGGTCGAGCCCCAAGATGTCATCACTGCCGTTGAGCGATCCTTCGGCTGAATCAATAACGTAATCACGGTAACGTATGTTGGATAAGCCGAACTCCATGGCAGTGCGAAGATCTGCAAACCACGGTCTCCTTGCAGCTGTAGCGGCAGCCGTGTCGGCTGCATTCGGCGGCGGCATTGCCTTGGATGCGCGAAGAGTGCCCTCTAGTTTCTCAATTGTTCCATCCGGGAACCCGACCGAATTCGCAGTCACGCCGAGATTTGCTTCGATTTTCGCATTAGCGATGTCGATCTTGCCGGTAACTTGAGCCGAGCCAGTCAATTGTAGAGGTATCCCTGACGTCAGTCGCTGGAGATCAAGCGCCGTACCCGAACTCTCGAGAGTCGCTGGCGTGCGGCCAAAGTCCTCGACAACGGAAGGCAATTCGACCGTCCCACGAAGGTGAAACTCGTTCTTGTCCTGAATGATGTCTGCTGACCGCAAAGTTGCTTTGCCCTGCTCCGCGGAAACTTCGACAACGCCGCTATTGAAATCGATTTCTGGCCGGTGCAGGTCGCTTATCTGCAGCGACATCGTTCCGCTCCAGGTGCGCGGCATATCAATCACGCCAGCTCCATCGAGAGCGAGGTGTTCAATTTCTCCCGAAAGATATCCGACCGGGAAAATCAGAAATTTGTTCAGTGATTCCGCCGCAAGTTTTTCAGCCGCAAAATGTATCTTTGTGTCCAGTGAAGATTTTGTTTCAGTTAGTGTAGTCGCCGCCGACAATTGGCCCCCACCGATGGCGCAATCGAGATTGATCCTGAGAGTATTCGCGTCGATTTGCGAGGCATCGACGTTCAGAAGATGAATTTGTTCCTGGTCGCTCAGCAGAACATCGCGAACGATCAGGTTTTTATTCGTGTAAGAGGTTTGCCCGGAAATTTTTCGCCAACTGTCTCCGGCAGGAAGTTGCAAATTCTCGATCCGCACGTCGCCTGGACTGCGTGGACTTAAATCCAGATCGACATGTTCGGCTATGAAATCGTGCGGTTGATTTCTGATCACTAGAGTTGCGTCCGTCAATCGGACTCTTTCCGGGAACAGCTTCGGCAATTCTGGTTTTGACTTCGGCGGCCGCGGTTTCGGCGGCGCTTTGGATGGATTTAAGACAATGCGGGCAGAACGCGCTTCGACATTATCCAGAAAATGGGAGAGACCGTGTCGCGCAAGACCTAGCAGACTGTAATTAAGATAAAGATAATCGATATCGATCGATTCAATTCCTGATGGCCCAACCGCAAAAGCGTGAAGATTCCGCACCGTTAGATTGCCGAAGGGATTCCCTTCGAGGCGAAAATCGGCCTTCAAGTGTTCTCGGGCGGCGTAACGCAAAGCGATCTGCCGGCCCACCGCCAGCAGAATTGGACGATGAAAGATTGCGAGAAGCGCCACGCACACAGCAAGCGCCGTGGTTGCGCGACGCCACCCGCGTCGCGGCGTCTGTGCCTCTGCCTGACGGTCTTCGGCCACCAGAGCGACTGTATTTCCACCCTAACAAAGAGCAAAGAGCAAATGACGCTGTTCGCACTTCAAAGCCGGGAATCGTGCTGCGGACCGGAAGGGACTGCTGTGGTGGCAGCCGTATCGGCTGCATGGGTGCAGTCGGAGATGAGATCTCATTCAGAGAAAAGATGGCCTCACGCCGATCGCGCCGGCTCATCAAATGATAAATAGCCCCCTCGTATTGAATTCGCAGTCGGCGCGGCATCGCCAAGTTCTAATCCAAACCCCTCAACTTGTGTCAATAGTGAGGACTGACCTTACTTTCTCCGGCAGAGTCATGGTTTCGCATGAATGCGTGCGCATGTGAGGAGACCAAAGCCGCCACGCGACGAAGCGTGACGGCTGATTGCGGAAGTGCTGCCGTTCTGTAAATGCCTCAACTTTCTTAATTGTCGACGACCGTTTGTACCGGCGCCTTTTGCAGCTTGAGCTCCACGCTCACCTTCTGGATTTGGGCTGCCTGCTCCTTAAGCTGAGCACGCAAGAGTTGAATTTCCTCCTGTTGCCCCGCGCTGACCGCTTGGAAATCCTTCTGCAAGTGAGTGATCGTTGCCTGCTGTTCCTCCACCTTACGATGTTCTTTTAGGAATTCGTTAAGCAGCATTGCGTTCACCGCGTCGTAGCGCACGGTGTAAATCTCGCCGCTGTGGTCGCGCACCACCAGGTCCGGGCTTACCTCGGCCACTTCCTCAGCGATCAAGCCAAATTGCGGCGTGTTTGTATTGTCGCTCTTGTAGTGAAACGTCACCGGCTTGAGAGCCAGGATCGTTTCGCTGGCCTTGTCGATCGGCTTAATCTCTCTCTTGAACCGGCGGGAAGAGCTCATCGTGCCGAGTTGGCCAGCGGAGTCGATTAGCACCGGTATGGCGTCGGCGTTTGTCGTTGTCCCCCCGCGAATGTTACCGATAAAGCAGCTGTTGCTCACGTTTGCGCCAGGGAAATTCGAGCCGATACAGATAACGTTTTCGGCTGTGATGATGGCGTCGCCGACAGCTTTGCCTATGGCGATGTTGAGGCTGCCGGTGCTGTTACTAAAGAGTGCCTCGTCACCAATGGCCGTGTTGAAGCTGCCGGTAGTGTTGCGAAAGAGCGCAAAATGGCCGAGTGCTGAGTTGTTATCGCCATTGTTGTCAGCAAGCGCTTCATCGCCGACGGCCGTGTTTTCGATGCCGGTGGTGTTGGCAATGAGCGCGTTAGTACCGACGGCCGTGTTGCTCGGGCTGTTTGTGCTGGCAGCGAGTGCACCAGCACCGACGGCAACGTTGGCAGCGCCGGTCGTGTTGTTACCAAGCGCACCTTGTCCGATGGCCGTGTTGCCTTCTCCGATCGTATTGCTAAATAGCGCGTTATCGCCGTTGGCCGTGTTTGAAAAGCCGGTGGTATTGCTAAAGAGCGCGCTATGACCGGTGGCTGTGTTTCCAAAGCCAGTGGTATCGCTAAACAGCGCTTTGAAGCCGGTGGCCGTGTTGCCACTGCCGGTGGTGAGGCTAAAAAGAGCCGAAGTTCCCTCTGCCGTGTTGCCCCGGGCGTAGCCTCCATCTGGCGGCGGATTGACGGCATGAGTTCCGGGCAAGAGCGCAAAGTAGGCAAGCACGAACAGAATTGCTGTGAATGGGGTGTTTCGGTTTTTCATAGATTGATTCTTTTGTTTTGACCTTGTTTGATTTGTTATTGGATAAAATCGGTTTGAGACCGCCTACTGATGTACTGCGGAAAATCTGAGAATTTCTTACAAAGAAAATTCCTTGATCGCGGAATTTCTTTAGCCTGAACCGCGGATTACTCGGATTTCACGGATGGATTCTTGGCTGGCGCCTGACACAGACGCCCTACAATTGGATACCCGGTCTGCCGCACGCCGTTCGACTTCGCTTAGGGCAGGCTTGATCGCGCCCCGCCAATCCGTGTTATCCCCAGGCGATCCGTTGTTAATTCTCCTTCGGGGCGAGGGAGGCGACAATCTTTTCGAAGCGCGGATCGCCGCGGAGCGTGTCCCAAAACGGCATCAGTTTCAATTCGCCATAACTCAGGAGGCTCGGTCGACTAACCGCGATCTCGAGCTGTTCGCAGGCGAGATTCTTATCGCCAACCCATGCGGCGATCATCGCCAAATATTTCACCATGATGGGACCATTGATAGCATCTTTTTCCAGGGGCAGAAGCTCAGCCGCGTGTCGTCCTTCGCCCAGCGCTTCCTCTTTCCGTCCAAGGCCAGCGTCGATCAAACCAAGCACACACACTGCTAGGCCGTCGTTTGGCTGAGCTTCAACAATTCTCTCCTGCTCCGCTCGTGCCGCAGTGAAAGCGGACCGCGCCTTCGTGCCATCTTTTGTGATCCGAGCGATGACACCTTCGCCAAACCTACGACTGAGCCTTATCGTATCGATACCAAAACCACCTTCGCCCATCGCAACCAAGGCATTGGCAGCGGCAACGAGGTCGCGGTCTGCCAGTGCGCAGGCTAGCCAAGTATCCATCACGCCGTTGATTGCAACAGGATCTTTTGAACGGATTTCATCGATCACTTCGTGCAAGGGGCGGGTATCGGCTTTCCAATTCAATTCAACAAGCGCGCGGCTGATTTTCGTCTGCGCGTCATTCGGTTGGATGGCCAGCGATCGATCCCATACAACTTCTTCGTCGCGATAACGTCGGAGAAGGTCGTAAGAAAGCGCAGTCTGCTCTAGCGTATAGACGTTCCGGGGGTCCAAATTAACCGCGTGCTCGAGGCTGCGAAGCGCCTGTTCTTGTTTACCCTGCCGCCGTTGGATGTAGCCTTCCAGTTCGAATAACCGAGGTTCATTCGGCAGAGTCTGGCTCGCCGCGGCGAGTTCGGCCAGAGCGCCATCATAATCGAGGTATCCTTCGTAAAGATTTTCCGCGCGCGCAAGATGTGCTTCGCCTGCATCCGGATGAAGGCGAAACGCTGATTGGATGGCCGCCTCAGCCAGCGCCAACCGCGCAGGTGTGCGATCGTCGCTAAAGAAATAGAGTCGGTTATGAGCGGAGGCCAGTTGACAATATGCCTGCAAAAATGACGGATCACGCGCAACGACCTGGTTCAGCAAATCGGCCGCTTGTAACAACCTTGCTCTCGCGGTAGTCGTATAGCTCGATGTGAAAAGAAGATTTTTGGCGCGACTGTAGAGCTCGAAGGCAGTCAGATCGGCAGTCACCGCGCGCTCAATAGCGCGTTTCTCAGCAGGTGAAACTTTGACCCGAAGCTGCTCAGCGACTGTTTGCGCAATCTCGCTCTGAATCGCGAACAGATCTTTTAGATCGCCATCGTATTGCTTCGCCCAGATGTTGGAATCCGTGCGCGTATCGATCAACTGAGCATTTATATGGAGCCAGGCGCCGGTTTTACGCACGCTACCTTCCAGCACGTGAGAGACACCCAATGCCTTACCGATCTCGCGCGTGTCATGCTCGCCGCGATATTGCATCACGCTGCTGCGACTGATGACTTTGAGTGCGGCAATGTTTGCCAGCTTGGTCAAGAGATCGTCCTGGACACCATCAGCGAAGGACGCGTCTTCTCTGTCGTTGCTCAGGTTTTCAAACGGCAGCACCGCGATTCCCGTTGTTGGCCGGCTTCTGACAAGGTCGCCTTTCCACACATTCCAGCCAACGGCCGCTGCCAAAGCAATTAGTGACGCGATCAAGGCAGCGATAGCTGGTTTTCGCCGCACCCACTTTGTCCCGCGCGTCAATACGCCTGCGCGTTGGGCTTGAATCGGCTCATGCTTTAGCCAGCGTTCAAGGTCTTCGGCCAGTGCGAGAGCGGAGGAGTAGCGGCGCTGCTGATCTTTCTCGAGGCACTTCAAGCAGATCGTGGACAGATCGCGATCTATTTTCGGATTCCAGACGCGCGGGTGCCGCGGCTCAGTTTCCAAGAGCAGCCGGACAGTTTCGTAGATTGTTCCGCCAACAAAGGGAGGGTGACCGGTGAGCAAGTGGTAGAAAACCGTACCTAGTCCATAGACATCGGTGGCACTTGTGAGCTGCGCAGTGTCGCCAGCAGCCTGTTCTGGTGCCATGTAACTCGGTGTACCAAGGCCTTCTACCAGTGCGCCAGTAAGGGTACTTTCTCTCTCAACGAGCTTTGCCAGGCCAAAGTCGGTAAGGTGCGGCTCGCCGTCTGCATCTATCAAGATGTTCCCCGGCTTAATATCTCGATGCAGGATCCCTCGCTTATGGGCATAATGAACAGTGCGCGCCAGCTTGGTGATGAGTTCCGCCGCGCGTCGATTCGGCATTGACTCACTCTTGATTACTTCATCAAGTCGTCGGCCTTCTACGAGCTGCATGCTGAAGTAGCAGGAACCGTCGCTTTCCCCGATCTCATGGATCGGGACGATACATGGGTGGTCCAAACTCGCTGCGGCCTCCGCCTCAAGCCGAAACCGTTTGATGTGCGCTTTGGTGGCCCACCGTCCGGGGCCGATGACTTTCAGGGCGACTATGCGGTTAAGGCTTTTCTGCCGCGCGCGATAGACCAAACCCTAGCCGCCGCGACCGATTTCTTCCAGCAACTGGTAGTCACCCAGTTCTTCCGGCATCTCCATGCCGCCTGCTCCATTAACTTCGTCGTGGAGCATTCCAAGGCTCGTCTCCAGCACGCAGGCGGCGCAAAGTCCTTCCGGTTCGTCGACGAAAATCGCCAGCCCGCACTTTTTGCAAATTCTCAGTACGCGTGCCATTGCCTGGGACCTACTTGTGCCTTCTCCTCTGGTGTACTGCGCAAGATTCTTTCAAAGCTTACGCTCGTAATATCGAAACCAAATGCCGCAACTCATCTACGACATCCTTTGGCATAGCTACTGTATGGGCGATCTCTTCACGCAATAAGAATTGATAACGCTGGCGAAATCGGTGGAACGCCTGATTGACCGCATTTTCAGTCATTCCCATCTTGACAGCGATCTCCGCCTGCGATGGTGCTCCCGGCTCGTCCGGTAGCAGTTGTTTCAACCAACCAAACAACGCGGCTTTGTCGGCCTTGCGATACTCGTCTCGTAGTTGCCGGAACACGTGGTCTAAAAGTGTCAAAGCCCAGCGACGTTCGTAAATCCGCTCAGCAGTCAGTGGATCCGATGGTTCGACATCGGCCTCGGCGCCAGTGCATAGATCCTCCAACGGGATGAGTGGCCGGCCCTTGCCTCTCTTGAGTGCCATCGCACGGCGCTTCTCATCGGCCAAAAAATGCTTTAGCGACACCAGCAAGTAAGAACGCAACCGTCCCTTTTCCGCGCGGAGAGTGTCAAAATCGCGCCGCTCTAATAGAACCGCAAAGAAACCTTGGGTAATATCTTCGGCTTCCTCGTGGCTGTAACCCTGTCGTCGCACGAAGGCGTAGAGTGGCCCCCAATAGGTGCGGCAAAGTATTTCGAGCGCTTCGTGTGCCGCTGGCGATTCGCCCTGCGCAGCCAGCACCAAGCTCCAATGGGTGGTAGCAAACGCGACGGCGCCGTTTTGTCCGACAGCTGCCGGACCAGCCCCGGTCAGTGACGTCACCTGATCATCAGCAGGCACAGTGCAATTCAAGTAAAAAGCCGCAGCGAAAGCAAGCCTGCACTCTCATAATAATTGCGTGCGAGGGCCGCTGGCGTAACGGTTCGCAAGTCATTAACTATGAATCCCGATAAGCTTTTTGATTATCTCGAGGGCAGCTTGCCCGCGGCGGAACGCGCAGCTCTGGAGGAGCAACTAATTTCAGACCGGCAATTGCAGCGCGAGCTGGCGGTCGCGCGACAGATTCACGCGGGTATGCACGGCGATTCTCGCGAAGTTCTCTTGTCAACCCAGCCGGACGTAACGGAGCGCGGTCGCAAGATGGCGCTCCGCATCGGCGCGGTGTTTATCATTCTCATGGCCCTCAATGTTGGCGTCGGTCTCTGGTTAATCGCCAGACATGAAAGTAAGAATCCGAATCGGGCCGTGCTTGAAGCGCAAACGCGACAGCAAATAACAAAATCACTGGAGCACGCTGCCACGGCGGCCCTCACGCCTCTGCCGTCATTTGGCGTAAGCGAGATTACAATTTCGACGGCGCCCGGCCGACTCGATGCTATGTCGGAGGAAGTTGTTGCGATGGTTGGGCGGCTGGGCGGTTCCGCGACGAAAGGACTTCCAGACGAGCATCGCATTGGCGTGCTTGTCGATCTTCCACGGAATCGCGAATCGGAATTTCGCGCCTTGATTGCTTCACTTGCTGGAGGAGCGTCGGGATCAGCGAGCCCGGCCACAAAAGAGGGAGCACCGGGGTCAACGACCCCAGCTCCAACAGAGAAGAGGAGCTTCGTTGTGCAAATTTTCGAGTCGCCGGCGCGGAAGTAGGTGTACCCCGTGAGATACAATTGTCGCCGTGCCGAATATTGCTACGTTTACGTTTTGCGCTCGCAAGCTGATCATCCGTTCTATGTCGGTCTGACGCGAGATTTACCGACACGGCTTCAGGCGCACAACGATGGACGGGCGAACTCGACGAAGAAGCGCCGACCGTTTGAGCTCGTATATTGGGAAGGTTGTCGAAACAAGAGCGATGCCGCACAACGAGAGAGGTACCTAAAAACCGCATGGGGAAAACGTTACATCAAGAATCGTCTGCGGTGTTATCTCACGGGGTAAATGATTGCAGTCACGTTCGCTTTGCCAGCGGAAAGCTCAGGATTTCTGCGCCGGCTCCACAAAAAAACCAGGACCGACCGTAACGGTATCAGAGTGATTCGGGGCGAGATTGATAACCGCGAAATCGGGGCTCGCGAATCATTTCGGAATCGCACGATTGAGGTTCTTCATACAGGCGTCGGAGAAAAGATCTGCCGGCAACGGATGGGGAGTTTTCTTCAAGATCGGCAATTCGATTGCTTGATCAGCGCCGGGTTTGCAGGCGCGCTAAACGATCGATTGCACGTCGGCGATCTCTTGGTCGCGGAAAATTTCTCGACTGTTCGACTAACCGAAGTGCGCGCATTCTTCTCAGGCTTGCCGGCGCATATCGCCGATCTTTTGACTGTGCCATCAATGATCGAATCGCGTGAGGAACGGGACAGGATGGCGCAAACCACGGAGGCGGTCGCGTCGGACATGGAAACGGAATTCATTGCGCGCGCCTGCGCCGAGCACGGTACCCCGCTCCTTTCGCTCCGCGTGATCAGCGACACGCCAAGCAAACCTCTCCCGGCTCCGGCGAATGTTCTGTTCAATATGGAACGGCAGCGGACCGACCTCACGAAGTTGACGCTTCATGTCTTAAAACATCCGGGGGCCATTCCGCGATTCCTTGCATTTGCAAGAAAGCTCGCACAAGCACGAGAGATTTTGGCGAACGCAATTCTCGGTGTTGTGTGCAGCATTGAATTGTAAGCGCTCGCCGGAAAATTCGTAACCAATCAGATCTGGAAGGCTGTAGTGTGGCGATCTTATAGATTTACCGCAGAGATCACAGAGCGCACAGAGATCATAAATTGATCTCCTCCTTCAGATTGAAAACACGGCGCCGAATTCCGGACTTCAACAGCTGAACATTGAAATTGATGAGTAATCCGATCTGCCAGCGGCCAAGCTTCAAATAGCCAGGTAATTGTGCTTCGTGAATCGCCGCGATTGCATCGACAGACTTGATCTCTATAAGCAAGCGCCCATCGACCACTAGATCCGCACGATATCCGCAATCGAGCTTTATCCCTTTGTATGCGATTGGGATTGGTTTCTGCCGCTCGAATGAAATCTGACCGAGATCCCAACTCGCGGCAAAGACACATCTCATACGCCGATTCTAAAAGGCCTGGGCCAAGTGCGCGGTGTACTTCAATCGCACTGCCAATCATAGAAT
>QHOM01000036.1 GCA_003218785.1 Verrucomicrobiota bacterium | reverse complement strand
TGCTCCCGCTCGCGTCCGCCCCTCTGGCGGGCGCTTCGGCCAGATTCATTTCGTTCATCTTTCGGTGAAGCGTTCGACGGCTAATGCCGAGCTGTTTAGCCGCTGCGGTGACATTGCCATTGGTCGCGGCAAGCGCTTGGGCAATCAAATGGAGGCTGTCGTCGCGCATCTGAAAAGAGCAGGATTCAAAAGATTAAAAAGTCGGCGCACAGCTCAAAGGGACCAACCAGGCATCGCAAGTGGTCCCCAATATTCAGTAAAGATTTTGGTGCCAAGATTGCCCGCGAATCACGCGAATTAACGCCAAAAGAAAATAAGCTTGATACCGATCCTGGCGGCGATGATTCCGCAATTGACTCCAAAAGTTTCAGCGAGCTAACTCGCTAAAAGCAAGTTGAACCGCCGCGAGCCGGTGGCGAATGGCTTTCATCGAGTCACGAGCGCTTTCTTAGCTCAATGACCTATCACATCGACCCTGAAAGGTTTCGGGCTCAATCATGCCAGCCGGTCGTATTCGCCATGAGTGCCGATCCATTCCCAGAGGAAACCGCCTTCCACGAACTTCCCTATCGCGCGGTAGTGGTCTCCCACACGAAGCGACCAGTTTTCACCGCCGACTTTCTTGAAGTTGAGCGAGGGATGAAACGGGTCTGCCCGCCATAAGCGATAATTCTTGCGGGCCAATGTGCGCACAGCTTTCGGCAGTTTGTAGTAAGCGTCCCAAAACTCCGGGCTGCCGGTGCTGGGGAAGTTCACACTTCTTGGCCAAATATGCGTTCAAGTGGCTCGCACCGTCCCGCCTTGAAATCCGCATCGGCGCGGGCGTTCATTTTGTCGAACTTACCTGCGGCGGCATCCGCCTTCATCTGCTTGTCCCACTCGTCCTCGGCCAAGGGATGCAGTTCTGCCATCAACTCGCAGTATTCGCGCGGCGAGAGCTTGGCAATGGCTTCCCTAATTTCGGCGACTGTGGACATGCGAGAACATTACAGAACGTGAGCAAAAGAGGCAAGAGCAACCAAGGCCCGGACGACCGACAATGCTACGCCAGATTTCATTCGCGTCTATTGGCGTCATTCGCGGGCCGATCATTTGGCCAACTTCGTTTCGTTAATCTTGCGGTGCAGCGTTCGACGGCTAATGCCGAGCTTTTTGGCTGCTGCGGTGACATTGCCATTGGTCGCGGCCAGCGCTTGCATGATCAATTTTTTTTCCGTTTCGTGCAGATCGAGCGGACTCGATTTTTCCGCGAAAGCCTCCGCGGCGGAAATTCCGCGGGGGGACGTCGCTCTGCCTGCTTGTCGCACCGCCATCGGAAGATCCCGGAGTGTGATCTTCTGTCCGGTCGCCATCACCACCCCGTGCTCGATCGCGGTGCGCAGCTCGCGAACGTTGCCAGGCCAATTGTAGGTGAGAAGCGCATCCATGGCGTCGGGCGCTAGATCGAGAAGAGGTTTTTCGTTCGCTTTGCAAAAATGCCGTAAAAATCCGCGGACCAGAATCGGAATATCTTCCTTGCGATCGCGCAATGGCGGCATGGTGATGCGCACAACGTTCAGGCGAAAGAAAAGATCGTCCCGAAACTTTCCCTCGCGCACGAGTTGTTCGAGATTCTTGTTTGTGGCCGCAATCAGCCGCACATCGGCGCGCAGAGTTTGATTGCCGCCGACGCGTTCGAAGGCGCGTTCTTCGCTGATTACGCGCAGTAATTTCACCTGGGTGCCCGGATCGATTTCGGCCACTTCATCGAGGAAAATTGTGCCGCCGTTCGCCTGCTCGAACCGGCCGATGCGGCGTTCATACGCCCCGGTGAATGCACCTTTCTCATGACCGAACAGTTCGCTCTCCAGCAACTGGGGTGAAAGCGCGGCGCAATGCACCGCCACAAATTTCGCTTTGTTCCGGCGACTTAAATTATGGATGGCCTGCGCGGCCAATTCTTTGCCTGTGCCGCTCTCGCCTTCAATGAGCACGCTGGCAGACGAGGGCGCCACCTGCCGGATGGTATCGAGCACTTGATGCAAGGCGGCCGATTCGCCCCAGATGTTTTCGAGGCCGTAGCGCTCGTCCACTTGCTGGCGGAGCGCGCGATTTTCCTGCTCCAGTTTGCGCCCCTGCACCGCGCGTGCAATCAGCAATTCGACTTTGTCGAGGTTGAGCGGTTTGGTGACAAAATCGTAAGCGCCGCGTTTCATCGCTTCGACCGCGACATCGATGGAGCCATATGCCGTCATCATGATGCAGACGGGCGCACGCGGCATTTTCAAAGCGCGATCGATCAATGTCATTCCATCCTCGCCGCCGAGGCGCAGATCGGTAAGGAGCACGTCGATCTGCTCTCGTTCAAGCACGTTCATCGCGCCCGATATATCCGCGGCGACATACACGTCGTATTCAGCTTCAAGCAAACGTCGCAAGCCACACAATGCACAGAGATTCAAAGAATTGCTCTCAGGCACTCCCCGATCTCCACAGTTTAAGAAAATGCCGGCTATTGTGGCGTTTGTGACAAAAACGTGTATCATCGCGCGATGCATTGGCGCGTTCTCCCCAGTCTGGCGTCGATCTTTCTCGTCTGCGTCTCGAGCTCCTTTGCCGTCGAATTGTCTAGCATCAATGTGGAAGATGGCTGGAAGCTGACCATCGAAACCAGGGATGTCGCCATCTACAGCCGACCGCACACAGATTCACGGCTGAAGGAGTTCAGGGCAATCGGCCCAATCGACGCCCCCACTTATGCCGTTCACGCTGTAATTGATGACTTCGAGAATTATCCAAAGTTCATGCCGTACACGACCGAATGCCGGCTGATCAAACGGGACGGCGATTCAATCGTTGGGTATCAGCGGCTCTCACCAAAAATTTGCGCGGACCGTGATTACACTCTGCGGGTCTGGAAGAACTCGTGGCCCGCGCCTGAAGGGCTCGTTTTTGTAAGTCATTGGACGCCGGCGAATGAACTTGGACCGCCAGAAAAAAAAGGTGTAGTGCGCGTAAAAGTTTGCGAAGGCGGATGGCTGCTCGAGCCGGATGGCGCGATCAAAACGCGCGCGACTTACTCTGTTTACACTGACAGCGTTGGAATCCCGTCGTTTATCGCCAATCGCGCCAGCCAGACCGGGATCAGCAGACTCTTCGCAGCGCTTCGCAAACAGGTAAAAGATCCAAAATACGCCCTGCGTGCGGGGTTGTAGCAGGGATCGGTTGCAAGTGGTCCCAGGCAGCCTTTTCTCAATCTTCATGAAAGCGAATCGTCTTCTGTTTCTAATCGGTGCACTAACTGGCCTGACCCTAATCAGTTTGCCGGCTGTCGAGTCCACGCCACAGACTGCGAAGAAACCTGTGTCGAACGAATACGCCGGCACGATGGTGGAGGATCCCTATCAGTGGCTGGAAAAGGATGATGACCCCGAGGTGAAGGCGTGGTCGAACGCACAGAATCAGCGGACTCGCCAATATCTCGACAAGTTGCCGGACCGTGCTTCGATTGAAAGACAATTGACGGAGTGGTACGCGAAAACTTCGCCGAGTTATTTTTCGCTCATCTCGCGGCCGGGAATCTTGTTCGCGATGAAATTCCAGCCGCCAAAGCAGCAACCGCTGCTGGTGACGCTCACTTCGGCAGACGATCTCCAATCGGAGAAAGTCGTGCTCGATCCGAATGTGCTGGACGCCAAAGGCACGACCGCGATCGATTGGTTTGTTCCCTCGCTGGATGGCAAACACGTTGCGGTCTCGCTTTCAAAAGGCGGCAGCGAAGACGGCACGCTTTACTTTTACGAAACCGCGACCGGCAAAGCACTACCGGATACCATCGCGCACGTGCAATATCCCACAGCGGGCGGCAGCGCGGCTTGGAACGCGGACGGCAGCGGAGTTTATTATACGCGCTTTCCCCGGAAGAGTGAGCGACCCGAAGCTGATCTGAATTTCTATCAACAGATTTATTTTCATAAACTCGAAACCGCTGGCACAGAGGACACTTACTCGATCGGCAAAGACTTTCCACGGATCGCGGAGATCGTGCTCCAAGCTTCGCGCGATGGGAGATACATTCTCGCGACGGTAGCAAATGGCGATGGCGGGGATTTCGCACATTATCTCCTCGGACCGAACGGGACCTGGAAGCAAATCAGGGAAAATTCTGCGCCTGCCGCTCGACACACCTGAGTTAAAGAATGCGGTTGAGATAGTGCCGGCTGGCGAAGCGGTCATCGAGCAAATCGTTCCCACGGCAGATGCGCTTTATGTCGGCGATCTCCTCGGCGGCCCGTCTCAGATCCGGCGGTTTGGGTTGGACGGGAAAGGCGAGACCATCATCCCGATTCCAATGATATCGGCTGTACAGGAAATGCTCGCACTTGAAGATAATTCGCTCTTGTTTCGCGATGTGAGTTACACCCAGCCAGCGGTGTGGTTCCATTGCGCGCAAGGAAAAACCGAGCCCGTGGAGACGGCCTTACGCACTACATCGCCGGTCTCATTTGCTGACATCGAAGTGACGCGCGAGTTCGCCATTTCAAACGACGGCACCAAGATTCCACTCAACATCATTTTCCAGAAAGGAATGAAACGGGACGGTCAAAATCCGACGCTGCTTTACGGCTACGGTGGTTACGGGATCAGCATGTCGCCGAATTTCGACTTTACTCGCCGGCTCTGGTTCGATCGCGGCGGGGTGTATGTGGTGGCGAACATTCGAGGCGGCGGTGAATTTGGCGAAGAATGGCACAAGGCTGGCAATCTTACGAAAAAGCAAACCGTGTTCGACGATTTCGCGGTCGCCGCCAAATACTTGATCAAGAAGAAGTACACGCGCCCGGAAAAACTTGCGATCCAAGGCGGAAGCAATGGCGGCCTCTTGATGGGCGCGATGATAACGCAGCATCCCGATTTGGTGCGGTCGGTCGTTTCCACAGTGGGCATTTACGACATGTTACGAGTCGAGCTTGCGCCGAATGGCGCGTTTAATGTGACGGAATTCGGCACGGTAAAAAATCCTGAGCAATTCAAAGCCCTTTATGCCTACTCACCCTATCATCACGTTGTCGACGGGACGAATTACCCCTCCATCTTGATGATGACGGGCGCAAACGACGGGCGTGTCGCGCCGTATCACTCGCGCAAGATGACGGCGCGCCTGGAAGAAGCGAACAAATCCGACAATCCGATTCTCTTGCGGACGAGTTCTAGTGCCGGTCATGGAATTGGTACCGCGTTGAGCGAGCGGATCAAACAATTGGCGGACATTTACGCGTTTCTTTTTGCACAACTGGATATGTCGGCGAACCCGACGCCATCCTAATCTTCGCCGTGACTCAATGCCTCGTCTTTTCGAGGTGGGTCGAGCAGTCCCTTGCTCGATGCTAAACCTAATGCGCCTTCGGCCCCAGTCTGGCATCGTCAGCGGAGCGGCCGATCGACGATCGCGCATCATTGCAGCGTCGTGTCCGACACATCGTCCTCCCGAGGTGAATCGATTTTGCGAAAGAAATTGCTGATTTACACGGGAGCGATTGCGATTTTTTTCGTCATCGCAGCCGCGACAGGAACGGCCATTTTTTTCAGTTCGCTGCTCACTCATTACATCGAGAGTGACGCGTTTCGCGTAGCCATGGAAAATGAGACTGCCAAAGGTTTGCACTTTCCCAGCGGCCGCTACGCACCGATTCAGCGGACCGGCTCATTAACGGCTGGAAGCGAAAGTTTCCAGGCAAGCAATGGAGAGAAGGCGCTGAGATCACTCGACGCTCGAGGAATCACGGCCGAGTTCAATCCGTGGGGCCTGTTTTTGCGGCAATGGCGATTTGATAACGTGCGCGTTCAATCGGGCGACGTCGAACTTCAAATTTACGAAGCGACTCCTGAAAAGGTGAGGTCGAAACCGTGGTTTTCATTTTTTTTGCCGAACCGAGTTTACCTGGAGAGGATTGAATCGGAGCAGGTTAACGTGACCTGGCGATTTCGCGGCGAGCGGGCGGGCTTTCTCGGCACACAATTGCTCATCACGCCGCACGCCCGCGATTTCGAGTACGTCGCAACCGGCGGCACATTGAAGATGGCGCTAGTTCCCGACCTTTATCTCCGCCGTGGAAACTTTCTCATCACAAAGACGCTGCTCACCATTTACGATGTCGATCTTGCCACAGGACGAGTCCGTCCGACTGGCGGACCTGCGCCGGATTCGCACAGCGAGGGAAGCATCCGTGGCCAAGGGAACGCGGGCGTCGGGAAGGACAAAAGCGTTGATTTCAAGGCAAACTTCGACTCCGTCCCAATTCGCACGTGGCTGCCACCGAAATGGAAAGAGCATTTGAGCGGCAGCGCTTTCGGGGAGATTCATTGGACGGGAGAGAATCCGAAGCTGGAAAGTTCCTCGGGCGAGGGCTTCTTGCGCGTGCGCGACGGCCGTATCGATAATCTTGCTTTTCTCGAAAAGCTGGCCGAAGTCGCGCGGAACAAATCGTTCGAGCATCTGGAGCTAAATGATTGCTCGCTCGGTTTTGCGTGGCGTTATCCGAAGATCGACATCAAAGACATCGCAATTGAAGAGAAAGGTAAATTTCGGATCGAGGGAGCGATCTCGATCGAACGTCGCTCGTTGCACGGTGCTATCAGACTTGGGCTCGCTCATCAATATCTCGATTGGCTGCCGAACGCGGAAGAAGTCTTCAACCGTGAGCGGAGCGGCTATCTCTGGACGACCATGCATCTGTCCGGCACAATTGATGAACCCAAACAAGATCTGAGCCCGCGAATTATCGAACTTTTCAAGGAATCGCCCGGCGCTTACCTCGGCCTTCTCTTTCGCCAGTTCGAGGACTGGTTAAAAAAAGCATTCAGCGATTAATCGCGAATGGAGGGGCGAGCTCCTGCGAGCCTCTGCTCCCGCGCGACAGTCGGACGGCTTTTGTTAGGCGTCGCAGAGCTCCGCCCTCCATGCTCATGGGTCGTGCCACGCCAGGACATTGAGTTCGCCTTGCCGTGGCGCACCGGATTGTTCTCCACGTAGTGCCACTTCTCTCCATAGGATTCGGACCGGCGCAACTGCCGATCCCAATACTCGCGTTGCCAAATCGGGATCTGGGCACGACGCGGCCATGCTCGCGTAACGTGATTTTTCCAATACGCGATTCAGCTCTTGAGCGGTTGGGCGGGAACAGTATTCGGCGCGCAGAACAAATGGATGTAATTGGGCATAATGACATAGCGACCGACACGCCAGAAGTTCGCTGCTCGCCACGGCTCGATGATTAGCCGGGCTGCTTCGTTGTTTGCCAGCAGCGGTTTTCGGTGCCGCGTGCACAAAGTGAGAAAAATAATTATCGACTGAAATCCGACTGCGACGCTTGGAAAATGCGCCGGCCTTTTCCTGTGCGGTTTCTGGAAGAGCAAATGGAGGGGGCGAGTTCTGCGAGCCTGCGGCCCCGCGTGGCGTCGGAGCGCCTTCGCTACGCGTCGCAGAGCTCCGCCCTCCACGTTTGTCGGATTGCATCATTACTTTTGAGATTCGCCCGCTTCCAGCATGCGGACGCGCTTGTCGATATGGGGCAATCTAATTGTGAGCGTGAGACCCTTCCCTTGGCTGCTCTGGATGGAGAGTTCGCCGCCGTGCTCGCGCACAATTCGGCGCACAATTAACAGCCCAAGACCCGTGCCAGACGGTTTCGTTGTGAAATAAGGCTCGAAAACGCGGCTCAAATTTTCGGCGGACATGCCGCTGCCAGTATCGATGAAGCTGATCAGGACGTGCGTGTCGTCCATATCGGTCCGAATGCGCAGAATGCCGCGGCGCTTCATGGCTTCGAGACTGTTCTTGATCACGTTATAAAAAGCCTGCTTCATCTGATCACGATCGATCTGAAGCAGAGGCAGGTCCGACCGCAGTTCCTGTTCCACAACGACGTCGCGATCCTGAATTTCAGGCGCGAAAAAACGCACTGCTTCCTCGACAATCGTGTTCACGTTCTCCGGATGAAGTTGCGGTTTTGAAGGCCGGATCGCGCGCAAGAATTGCGTGACAATCGAATCGAGCCGGTTGACTTCCGAACGGGCGACATCAATCGATGTTTGAAGCTCTGTCTGCGCATCGTCGTTCAGGTCGTGCACTTTGCGCTCCATCAATTGCAAATGGATGTGCAGCGAGTTCAGTGGATTGCCGATTTCGTGCGCCACGCCAGCGGCGAGCAACGTGAGCGCGTTCAATCGCTCTGATTCAATGGTTTGCTGCGCTGAGCGCCGACTCTCGGTAATATCGCGCAGGATCATGGCATGGCCAACTTGATCACTGTCGCCGAGGTTGCTAACGCCTGCAGTTGTTCCGCTAAGCTTGGCCCGGTCTGGATGTCCGGAGTCAGCGACTCCGGCTACAGCACCGGTCTCGCGGTGCTCGATCATCAACGGCACGATATAAAAATTGATAAAGCGATTTTCTGGATAAAAAATTTCCATGTCACGACTGACCGGTCCGCCCCCCTGCGTAAGAGACATCCAATCGAGACCTCGGACGCGCTCGTCGAGGCGTCTGCCAATGGCATCGCTGACTTCGAGTCCAAACAGTTCGCAGGCCGCATCGTTGAGGTAGGTGATGCGTCCTTTCGAATCTGTCACGATGATTCCTTCCTGGATGGCGTTGAAAACCGTTTCGAGAAAACCTTTCTCCTGGGCCAGGCGCAAAAAATAATTCTGCACCTCTTCCGGCCCGATGCGTCCGAGTCGTTCGATTAGTTTCTCAAGAAAACCAGCTTTCATTTAACCACGAATGCACACCAATGAACACCAATCGACTCAAAAGACACAAATCGTCATTAGCCGGCAACTCCAGACCATTCGTCCTTATTAGTGGTTACGACGATTCGTTCAAAGGGGGAGCTACAGGTTTTGCACTGTAGGCGGCATTTCGACTTTCAACATTTCGACGCGCAGATAATTCAACACCACCGGCGCCAGGATAAGGCCAGGAATACCCATGAGTCTTTCGCCAATGATCAGCGCGATCAGCGTCAACCAAACGGGGTTCCGAATGCGGTCGCCGATGATTTTGCTGTTTAAGAAATATTCGAGCTTATGAATCCCGACGAGAAATACCAAAGCCCCGATTCCCAGCTTCAACGAAACCGTCAAAGCAAGAAAAACAATGATCGTATTGCTGACTAGGTTGCCGACGATGGGCACCAGACCGCAGAGAAATGTGATCGCAATAACGAGTGGCGCGTACGGGAGGCGAACCGCGACAAGGAAAATCGCGGTCAATATCGCATTGATCAAGGAAATCGTGATCTGTGCGCCCATGACTGTGGAGAAGCTGCGGTAGAAATCGCGGAACCGCGTCGAGACTTCATCGCAGCAAATGGAGTAAAGATTGTTCTTCACTGCGTGCGTGCTCCTGTGAGGATCCAGCCCAGTCTTGAGAAAGAGACTCCCAGCGGCGACGATCCCGATAACAGTAAAAACCAATACCGCCGTAGTGCTCCCAGCAAAATGCGCCACGTTTCGCAGGTAATGTGCCTCTTCTTTGAGCGCGTCCGTCACGACCTTTCTCAGACTCTCAAAATCGGTGAAGGGTAATTCGATCTGGCGCTTTTGGGCCCAGGCGCTGGCCGGAGGTATTGAGGTGTCAGCCACATCGGGCAACGCGAGAAAGGCGGCCCGCGTAAAGTACACGCCCGCAGTCGCAATCCCGGCAACAGTGACGATAAACAGGATCAGCGCCAGCCACTTTCTTTTGGTAAGAGAATACAACTGACGCAATGCAAAGTACGAGAACAAGACGACCAGCAGCGGTGTTCCGAGATGCAGGATCCCCGCAAGAATAATCGTAAAGGCGAGCACGGCGTAAGAAAGTCGAGCGGGTGTGATCATAATCACTGCCTCGTCTGTTAACTTCACTGGTAGCCGAGGTTGTCAACCTCACTCAAATGGCAGGGATCACCGATCCAGGCGACAAGTCCTGTAGTGTGCGCTGAGGACAGCGCACTCTACACCGACAATCAGTGCCCAGCTTTCTCTTCCGGAGCTGCCTGGCCCGTCTCTGCTTCGGCGCGTTCTTTCAACGCGGCTTTGCGCGAAAGTTTTACGCGGCCTTTATCGTCGATGCCGATGCACTTGACCCAGATCATGTCGCCAACTTTGGCAACGTCTTCCGTTCGTTTCACGCGAAAGTCTGCGAGCTCGGAAATGTGCACGAGCCCATCCTTGCCCGGAAAAACTTCCACAAATGCGCCGAATTCCTTCGTCGAAACGACACGGCCCTGATACGTCTGGCCGATCTCGATCTCGCGCGTCATGCTGCCGATAATTTCTTTTGCGCGCGCCATGCTTTCACCGCTGGTCGCATAAATGTGCACCGAGCCGTCGTCCTCGATATTAATTTCAGCACCAGTCTCCGCGACGATCCCCTTGATGGTCTTGCCGCCGGGTCCGATAAGCGCGCCGATCTTCTCCGGATTGATTTTAATGGTTTCGATGCGCGGCGCATACTTCGATAATTCCGGCCGCGGCTTGTCCAGCGCGCTGCGCATGATGTCGAGAATTTTGGTGCGCGCTTCTTTTGCGCGCTGGATCGCTTCGGCCATGATTTTGTGACTAATCCCGGGGAGTTTCAGATCGAGCTGAAAACCAGTGACTCCCGCGTCGGTTCCGCAAAGTTTGAAATCCATGTCACCGAAATGATCTTCCGAGCCAATGATGTCGGTCAGCAATTCGTAGCGCTTCAATTGGCGATCATCGCCAAACTCGGTAACGAGCCCGACTGAAATTCCAGCCACCGGCGTTTTCACCGGAACACCCGCATCCATAAGCGCCAGCGTGCCAGCACAAACGCTCGCCATTGATGTCGATCCATTTGATTCCATGATCTCGCTGGAGATGCGGATGGCATAACGAAAATCGCTTTCACCCGGTACCACTGGTTCGAGGGAACGCTCCGCCAGCGCGCCGTGGCCAATCTCACGCCGTCCGGGCCCGCCCGTTCGCCCCGTTTCGCCCACGCTGAAAGGGGGAAAATTGTAGTGCAAAATGAACCGCTTCGATTGTTCGCCGCCCCCGTAAGCATCGAGCATCTGTGCTTCCTCGATAGGCGCCAGCGTGGCAAGCGCGACCGCCTGGGTTTCGCCGCGCTGAAAAATAGCCGAGCCGTGCGCCCGCGGCAGGGCGCTCACTTCGCAACTGATTGGCCGTAAATCCTGGTAACTGCGACCATCAACGCGCTTTTGTTTGTCCAAAATGCTGATGCGAAACGCCTTTTTTTGGACGTAATCGAATGCCTGCGAGATCGCAAAGGAATCGGCCTCAGGATATTTTTCCAGAATTGACCGCTTCACTTCCTCGCGCAATGCATCGACCGCTTTAGCCCGCGCCACCTTGCCTTCTGTATAAAGCGCGTTCTCAATCCGGTCACCGGCGACGCGGTAAGCGATATCGAGCAGATCCTCGTTCACCTGGAGCAACGGCACTTCGCGTTTCGGTTTGCCCACTTGGGCCGCCAGTTCTCTTTGAATGCGAATCATCTCGCGTGCATGTTCATGCGCGAACTCGAGCGCTTTTACGAACTCGGCTTCCGGCAGTTCGTTCGCCGAACCTTCGATCATGATCACGTCGTTCTCAGTGCCGACATAAACCACATCGAGATCACTTTGGGCGCGCTCCGTGTGCGTCGGGTTAGCGACGAACTGACCCTTTACGCGGCCAACCCGAACGGCGCCAATCGGACCTGCAAATGGAATGTCCGATACGCAAAGCGCGGCGGAGGCTCCGTTGAGCGCCAGAATGTCGGGATCGTTTTCACCGTCGGCGCTGAGCAGGATCGAGATGATCTGCGTGTCGTAAAAGTATCCTTGTGGAAAGAGCGGCCGAAGCGGCCGATCGATCATGCGTGAAGTGAGCGTTTCCTTTTCCGTCGGCCGGCCTTCGCGTTTGAAATAGCCACCGGGAAATTTCCCCACGGCTGCCGCTTTTTCGCGATAATCGACCGTGAGCGGGAAATAATCCTGGCCCTCTTTGACCGCGGTGGCCGAGACGGCGCTGGCCAGCACCATGGTGTCGCCGCATGAGACGACGACCGCCCCGTCGGCGAGTCTGGCTATTCTGCCGGTTTCGATAGAGATTTGATTGGCCCCAATTTGGGCCGTGACCTTCTGTTGCATTTTACTTTTCCTGGATGTGCGAGTTCCAGGCCGGTCACCCTGACTGTAGGTTTTAACCCCGCGCTCACGGAACTAAAACCTAAAATCCAAGGTTACTGCGGCCTAGACTGCTGTTTGTGTTGTGTTTCTAACTTACCTCTAACTTCGAGCACTCAACGCTTGAACCTGACTTCCCGAGGATCGCCTTGGTTATTTGCGCAGGTTCAGCTTGTCGATCAGCTCCTTATAGCGATCGGCTTTTGTTTTGCTCAAATAATCGAGCAAACTCCGGCGCTGCGCGACCATCTTGAGTAGGCCGCGGCGCGAAGAATGATCCTTGCGGTTGGTCTTGAGGTGTTCGGTCAAATGCTCGATCCGACGGGTGAGAAGTGCGACCTGCACATCCGCACTGCCGGTATCTTCTTCGTGCAATTGGAACTCCTTGAGGCTCAACCTTTCCGTGCTCTCTGCCATTTGGGAGCCCTATTGTAAGCGAAGAACGCGCTTTGGCAACTCGGATCACACCTGCCTTCTGCGGGCACAGAGTGGAGACACTGCCTTAAAGCTTTCGGAGCGGCCAGCGGCGCCGCTGGCGCGACGCCGCGTTGATAGAGAAGTGGGTTGGTTGTTCCCACCTAATGCCGGAACGTCACTATCACATCGTTGGAGCAGCTCGAGGTGCCCGCTTCGCACACCTTGTACGTGTACCTAGCCCGGCCGGTGTCGCCGGTGGAATCTGTATAGGTGCCCGTGTTAGCTACCGTCGCGACTACCACACCATTCCGGTAGACGTCGATGTTGGTTGAGGTCGCCCCGCTCCAGGTGAGACGCACTGTATTTATTCCCCCCACCTTGCGCTTCGCGGCGCTGAGCGTGATCGGTGTGCCGCTGGTTACAGCGGCCAAGATATCGACCCGACCCCAGCCATAGACGTTGTTTGGCGGGCCCGCAGTGCCACACAGGGTCGAAGAAATAAAATGAGCCGCGTTATCCAAGGCTGTCCGACTCGCATCGATTTGGTTTTGCAGACTCGGAATGGCCGACCAGAGCAGCGCCATAGCCCCGGCGATATGCGGAGTCGCCATGGAGGTGCCGCTGGCAATGGTATAGGCGCTATCGGAAGTGTTGCTGGCCGAGCGAGTGTTTGTGCCCGGAGCAGTGATATCCGGTTTTATCCGGCCGCTTCCATCGATAGTGACCGGACCGCGGCTGCTAAAGGAAGCAATGGTATCAGTGCCGGTGTTCAGCGCCCCGACTGTGTAAGATGCCGCATAAATTCCCGCCGGATCTTCCACAGTGGAACAACTCGGTCCGTAGTTTTGCGCTGCGACTACCATCATAATGCCAGCAGCGGCTTGAGCTTCTACAGCAGCTTCCAATGTGTTCGCTGAACAGCCTTCCGAAGGCGGACAACTCCAGGAGTTGATGGTAATGTCAGGCGCTTTGGTCGGGTCGCCTTGCCCGCCGCCTATCGGGTAAGGCGCAAGGAACCATTCCATGCACTCGATGTATCTGGCCGGTGTGCCATTGCCCTGGTCCATGTTACGGCAACCGATCCACTTTGCGCCGGGCGCCATCCCGATCTGGTTACCAGCGCCGTCATCGCCGATCGCTGTGCCTGTGGTATGGCTGCCATGGAAGTAGTCATCGCAAGGGAAAGGCGAGTCGTTACCGCAGGGATTGCCAACGCTGTCATGGATGGAATCGTGCCAGTTGTAATTATGGTCAGCGTTCTGTCCGTCCCAGCCGCGATAGTGAGGCTTAAGCGCGTTATGCGTCCAGCGAACACCGGTATCGGCGCTGGCAACGACGATATTCTCTCCGTGGAAACCGAGCGCCCAGACGTCCGGCGCGTGCGTGTAAACGATTCCCGGCTCGATGGTCGCCGGCGCACCAGGTTGCAACGGCCCTTCCAGAGCCGGCCCTGGTTGAGGAAGCGAATTTTGAATGTGCGGGTTGCCCTCGACGCGCGCCACGTCCGGGCGAGCAGCCAGCGTTTCCGCGATCTCCCGGCTGCCCTTCACTAAAATTGCGTTGATGATATAGAAGGAACGATGCTCGATGCGGCGTTCACGCAGCCATTGCAGGATTGGGCCCTGCGTCGTCTGACTTTTATTCCATAAGGTATCATAAACGAAGCGCTCCTTTTCGGTCTTAGTCGGTAGGGCGGCGGCTTGACTCAGGTCGGCCTGGTCAGCAAGAACGACGATGAATTCAGCCTGCTGGCCATTGGCGGTGTGATCGATCACCCACGGCGCGATATTTTTCGCCGTCGCGTCTTGGTTAGGCGGGCCACCCTGGCTGATGGCGCGCGAGGAGGCAATCGCCCCCAGCGCGGCTACGGCAGCTGCGGCGAAGAATAATGAGCAAAGGATACGCCGCAATCGCGACGGCGTGAATGTGCGGTTTGGGTGCGTGGTCATAGACTTGCTCCTGTATCCGCTGCCCGCGAGCGAGCCAAGAAAATTCTTTCAAATTCTTGAAAAAAGATTCCCCGCGCGTGATGCAGCGGGCGGCGTCGGTGCGGCAGACGTAAGGAAAAGAAGGAAACAAACAAGAAACTTGACCGCGAATGGCGCGAATGACGCAGATGAGATTGATCTGGTAATCGCCAAACCAATCACCAATGCGAGAGTCTAGAATCTTTCTAGCTTTCCTGAAAAAGTCTTCGTCATCTTCGTTTTCTTCGTTGCCTTCTGTTGACGTTCCTTGACGCGCGCCAAATCAACAGAAGAAAACAAAGATACTGAAGGAACAAAAAGCATTTGGTCCGAATCACCGGGATGAGATTGGAGGGAGCTTGCAGTCTGCGATGAACGTGCAACAAGCGCGCGTTAAGCGGGCGTCTCCCGCGCCACCTCGATGCCAAAATGGTGCGCCTTCGGCGCTACTCTTAACATCGCGCGACAGAGCGCGCCATCCACCTTCAGAGCAATTTTGGGAACCAGTGCCAGCCGCGGGGCACGGAACGGCAGCGGGCCGCAGCAAAGCGAGCGCCGTCGGCGCGTCTTACAGCGCGTTCGATTTACCGATTCAATGTTTAAACGCAGCCAAGGAAAATACAGACGATGCCCGTAACGACGCGCTCATTGTAACCGGGAGAAAAGGGGCGCGCAGCTGCGCTACCTTTCGAAGTACTTTTCCGCCGAATCCCCCCGCTCGCGCTCGAAGCAGAAAGTAAATCGATCGCTTTCAAAAGCGGACATCGGGTCGCCGATCGGAAGGACGGCGCTGTGCCTTAAACCGCGAATGGCCGCTTGCGGCGTGAAGACAGCGAAAACTTTGGCGAACAGGCACGCCCTGCAATCTCAGGCGGCACGCTTTTCCCGTTTCCCGTCGTACCAGAGATGCAGTTTCGCGCGCGAACAGGCAACACTACGCCCGCCGACAATGACACCAAAGACGTTGCCAAGAATCTGTCTCGCCGAATACATGCGCAGTTTCCGCCCTGAAGTCAGAATCGGTTCCCGCAGCACTTTGAAGCGACCAAGTTTCCTCAGGGCCAGACTAAAATAAACTTCTTCACCGATAAAATACTGCTCGTCGAAGCCGCCAATCGCATCAAAATTGCGCCGCGTTGTGAAAAGAAATGCGCCCGCGCCGAGATTGAGCCCGAAGTAAATGGTGCAAAACGCGCGCACGAAAATGCGGCTCCACAGCGGAATGAAACCATTCGTGACGACACGCGCGCTGCCGCCGACGTAAAAGTATTCACCCCGCGCGGCGCGCGCGCCGGCGTTACGTGACGCCGCGATTTGGCGGCGATTGATCGATATGACGCGGGCGCCTGCCATCACGGCGATTCGGGCGGTCGCGTCTGCCGATGCATCATCGACCACAATGATTTCGTACGGCTGAGTCACGCCAGATGCGGCAGCCCGAATCGCCGCAATGGTCGATGAAAGCTCCAACTCTTCGTTGTAGGCTGGAACGATAAAGGAAATCATTTCTTCTTCAGCTTGGGATCGACTGGCGTTGGCGACTCGAACGCGATCTCAACTTCGTAACCGTCTGGATCTTTGAAAAACAAATACGGTTCGCCGGGACAAAACTCACCCTTGTCCAAGATTTTTCCGCCCGCTTCTTTAACAGCCCTTACCGTAACATCGATTTCTTTGGAATTGACCAGGCGAAAACCGAAATGCGCAATGCCGCCCGGTTTCCCGATCCGCGGCGCGCTTTCATCGAACACAATGATGTCGCGCGCGCCGGGCGTTTGCGCCTGGATCCACCCGTTCTGATCGTACACTTTGATCACACCGAAGATTTCCGGTAAAACTCGAACGATCGTTTCGCGCTCTTCACCGCCAGGGCGATGTGAGTAAGGCCATACGTCTTGATCATTGAATTGTCTATCTGTTTATCCGTTTCGCTGCCATCGCGCAATCGGAGTCACGGCCGAACAGACTGACCGCAGCCTGTTTCTTGTAGCCACCCGTGGCGCCTGCGCGCATCTGGGCGAAATGACAAAGCAACGAACGGGGGTCAGCGACGCAGGGCACACCGCTTGACTTCGGCGGTGAAAGATAGACATAGCGAAATGCTGCTGCGGATCCTTGCGCCTCTTATGGCGTTGTTGTCCGCCGCGCTTCTCGCGGGTTGCGCAAATCAAAAACAGGCTCAGCAATCCGGCCCCTCGTCGATCATTTGAGAGCCGGAAAAATTCCCATGAAATTCACGGGGAAGTCGGTGTGATGTACGGCGGCAGCGCGCACTAACGACTGTAGAGAGTCTGCTGGCCTCCCATGGGAAGCGAACCGCTTCCTCTACAGAATCAAATTCAAATCGCCGAACTCGTGCCAGAGATATTTTCTCGCAATCGCTTCTTCGTAGGCCGCGCGAATCTTTTCGGCGGACAAAAATGCGCTCAGTAAATCGAGATGACTCGCTTCCGGCTCGTGCAAACCAGTGAGCAATCCATCGACCGCTTTCAAACGATGTTGACTATTGATTGTTAATCGCGTGTAGCCCTGCTTTTCATTTACGCAGCCATCCGAATCGGCAACTGATTCCAGTGCACGGACGACAGTTGTGCCGACTGCGATAACGCGGCCGCCATTCTCGCGTGCCGAATTGACCTTCTCAGCGGTAATTTGACTGACGAAATATTCTTCCTCTGAAGCGGGATAGGCGCGATCAAGTTCGTCGTCCATGTAGGAAGAAAGTCCGGTGTGCAAAATGATGTAGGCGCTCTCGATACCGCGGCCCTTTAGGTCAAGCAACAATTTCCAGGTAAATGCGCGGCCGGCGGAAGGCATTTCGGCCGAGCCGGGCTCTTTCGCGTAAACGGTTTGGTAATAATCAAGGTCCCACGGCGCCGAGATGTATTCATAGCGAATCGGCTTTCCCAACCGGTAGATCAGATCGACGAGTTGCGTCCCGGAAACCGAGAAGTGCAGTTTCCAAAGACGCGGAATGTTCGCGTCGTGCTCCAGCACGGTCGCCGCCAGCCCTTCGGCGAATTCAATCTGCATGCCCTCACGTAATCCGCAGCCGAAAGGATCGCCCTGCTCGCAAAGAAGAAGCGCCAGCCAGGAGTCGTCGGGCAAACGTTCCGCCAGACGAACTTCCATGCACGGCCCATGCGCCGCGCTGCATTCGCACCCGCGCAGCGCCGCCGGCAGCGTGCGGCTGGAATTGAAAACGAGCAGGTCGCCCGCGCGAAGGTAATCGCCGATTTTATCGAAGCGCGTGTGCTCTATGTGGCCAGCCGCACGGTCAATCACCAGCAACCGCACCTGGTCACGCCGGATCCCGCGCCGTTCCGGCGGCTCCTTTGCGCTCAACTCCGGCGGAAGTGTGAATGTAAACGGCGCAGTCACGTTATGTTGTCATCCTTAGCGAAGTTTTGCTGTGCAAAACGCAAATCCTCAGACAATACGAGAGGGGTTTTACTAGAGTGATGCGAGTAAACGTTGCCACGCTTGCCGATGGCTTGGTTGAGTGTTCCACGTATCGAGGTGTTCGCCCACTTCTTGCAGAAAACCACGACGAATTGCGTTGCCACCAAGAGCGAGAACGGCTTGCGCCAAAACGAAGAAATCGAAAACATAGAAGCTTTGACCAGTAGCGAATGCGGTATTGAGACGACTGTTGATTTTGTCCGCATCCGCGGCGTGGATCTTTGGTGCCGTGAAAAAGACCTCCTGAATTTCCCGATTTCGAGTTTTTCTGATCGTTCCTTCGACATCGGTGAGTGCGAGGGCCCGGTCTTTCACTTCTACAGCGATTACAACTTTCCCGGCATTATCAAGGCATTCGAGATCTGCAACTTGCCCAATCGCCTCGTCGCTCGCGTTGATGCGCGCGCGATTCACTTGCGCAAACAAGCCAAAGTGACTGCCGATCACATCGAATAACGCTCCGACCAAAGCTAAAGCACGGTCACCACCAGACTTTTCCGATACAAATCGTTCCGAAACCGAAAGTGTATCTTTGAGGCTAATGCGCGGAGGTACGGGATAAGTGAAGCGCAGGGTTTGTTGCCGTCTATAAATTTCGAGTAAGACCTGACGGAAAACATTTTGAGTAAACCGAGCATCCTTCCGCTTTTCCACGGCATCGAGGACGTCCAAGAGCCTATTCCAGCCCGCGACGTCGCTTTTG
>QHOM01000312.1:1824-3842 GCA_003218785.1 Verrucomicrobiota bacterium | reverse complement strand
TATCTTGATCAGTTGGCCAGCAAGCTCCAGCTCCTCCTTCTCCACCTCCGGCGCTTTCTTCAGCTCGGGAAGATCCTTCGGGCTACGGATCTCATCTGCATAATGCAGCGTCTCCATCATAATAGCCCCCTCGTATGGCCTCAACGCCACGAGATGTTCCTTCTCGTGCATAACCACCCGTCCAACCGCGACCTTTCCCTCTTGTTCCAGGGCCTCCAGCATCAGAAAATACGGTTTCTCACCATTCTCATCCGGGACTAGGTAGTAGCTCGAATCAAAATAGATAGGATCCAGTTTGTCTGCGTCCACGAACTGGAAGATCTCGACCAAGCGTCCTGATCGGACCTCGAGCTTCTCAAGTTCCTTTTGTGTGATGGTGACGTATTTTCCCTTTTGGACCTCAAACCCGCGAACGACATCTTGCCAGGGAACTTCCTTGCCATCCTTCGGGCATATGCGCTTGAATGTGAGGGGACTCTTGTCTCGGGGACACATTAGACGGAGCCCTGTCTTGTGTTCGGATATCGCCCCGTAGGTCTTGACAGGTATGCTTACCAGCCCGAAGCTGATCGCGCCCTTCCATATTGCTCTAGGTGGCAAAATCTCGATCTCTGTCTTTTAGAACAAAACCCTATTCCTGGTCTCGTCGGATAATAGGGTTACCAGGCGACAGTTAATGGTATCGGAGTAGTCTCGTCAGATAAGGAGAACACTTTGAAGAAGATTGAGGAGACAGTTGAGATCGATGGGCGGAAGCTCACGCTCTCCAATCTAGAGAAGGTGATGTGGAAGAAAGAGGGAATCACGAAATCAGACATTATCCAGTACTATCTTTCCGTCGCGCCTAGGATGATCCCGCTAGTCCGGAACCGGCCGCTGATGCTGAATCGATATCCACACGGCGTCCCAGGAAAGTCGTTCGTCCAGAAAGACTGGCCACATCATCCCGACTGGGTCAGGACGGCGCCTGTGAGATCTGAGAGTCTGAACAAGACTGCTAGACACGTTGTTTGTGATGACAAGGCAACATTGGTCTGGTTAGCGAACATGGCTTGTATCGAGATTAACCAGTTTCTCGCCTCCTCACCGAACGTCGAATCCCACGACATGGTATTGGTTGATCTCGATCCGCACGCGCCAGCCGGATTCGAGGATTCGCTGGAGATCGCGGAGGCCGTTCACGCCGCACTAGACCAGATGAAGCTGCGGCACATGATCAAGACCTCGGGCGCCGACGGGATTCATTTCTTGATCCCGATAGTTCCCCGATACTCGATCGAGGTCATCCGACGCTTCGTCTTGTATCTGGGAGTTCTACTGGAACGGCTGGCCCCGAAGATGGTCTCGACAGCTCGCAACAAAGCCCAGCGAGCTGGCAAGGTCTACGTGGACTATTTCCAGAACGGTCTACAGAAGACTATCGCGGCACCCTTTTCGCTAAGGCCTGAGCCCGGTGCTCCAGTCTCGTTTCCATTATCACCCAGAGATTTGAAGAGGAGCATTCAGGCGAAGGACTTCAACTTGAGAACGGCACCAGCCTTGTTGAAAAAGGTCGTGGAGTTTGATACCAGTCCTGATCAAGAACTAGAGCACGCGTTTGCGGAGCTTGGCGCTAAGTCGTAATTTGCCTGATCTTTGGTGGGCCGGGAGAGATTCGGCCCGCCAGCGGTGAAAGACACAGGCCCCGCAAACACTGAGACTGCCTACCCTCTTTTTCTGAAACAGTTGATGGACCCGTCTAGCTGTCTCCCGTCAGTCATTCTACGTATGTTCATGAAGAAAAACCATCGAGGAAAGATCCCATCGTGCATTAGTGAGTCCGCCCGGGTTCACAGGGTTACCCTTGGGATGGAAAGGCCCAAGTGAGACGGTAGCTGCTACCCCTCTTTTTTCTGACAGAGAAGAAGGCACCGAAACGGTAATTCGTCCTAACTGTGGACCTATTGATACTGGAAACTCCTTTCTAGGGTTCGAGACTGGTGGGATTCTAGGGTAGCGGGAGGAACTTCGTCCGTCTC
>QHOM01000312.1:0-1816 GCA_003218785.1 Verrucomicrobiota bacterium | reverse complement strand
AGGCTGATAGCGGGCGATTTCAGGCCCAAACGACTTCGAGGCCACGAACGGCGCGGCACGGGAGGGGAGAATCGATCATCCCCCCCAAAGTCAAAGCAGGCCGTCACGCCACAATAGGTGACAGCTCTTCTACGCTTCGATATTCTGGTTTGTAGAGGGTAACTCAAGTCCGAGAGCTCTCTTCTGATTGGAGGGAAGATAGCCCAGTTCTGCGAGAGAGCGTAGTATTAGAAAGCGCAGCGTTGCAGCCCTTGTTGAGTCCTGCCTACGCTGCTTGAGCTTGTCGACTAGGGGGACGAGGTCTTCTGACAGATAGAATGTCGTCCCGTTTCCCTTAGCCATGAATTTACATCTCTCGCATGATATTTAGAAATCTTTCGTACAAAAAAATGGTTTGTTCAAGCCTCTCGCTCTTTTGGAGCCGGGGGCTTGAACTCTTGGAGAAGTTTCTGCGTGGATTCAATTGCGGGTTTGACATCGGCGCCGAAGGTAGCGTAGCGGTTGAATGCGCTCGTAATGATCGCAGTCCCTAGCTTGTGGATTTTCCAGGCGTGGTGGTAGTAGAGTCCCCAAGACGCTTTGACGTATTTCGTGTTTCTTTTCCAGCTTTCCGGGAGGATTACGTATCTCCCTATCTCTTCCAGCTTTTTGGCCTTCAGGTCGAACAGTTCAGCATCCTTGACGTGGTTGCCTTCTATGTTCTGGAGTGCTTTCTCAGACTGTCCTATGTACGATTTCAGCATTCGTTTCGCTTGCTCGGGTGTCTTGCCCAGTTCTTCAGCTAAGCTTTCAACTGTGAACGGATTCGTGTCCGGTGGTAGCATACGGAATCGATCTTCGAGTGTAAGGAATTGTGTCTTACTCATCTTTTAGTCACCTCCTTCTTGGAGACGTTCGAGTTGTCTCAGCCACGCATCCGCGTGGTCTTTGACTCTAACAACGAGCGAACGACACTGTCGTATTTGGGGTGCAGACAATTCTTTTGCGGCCTTCCAGCTACAGCCGGAGAAGGCCTCAGCGGCGCTTTCCAGTGACTTGACAAGCCAGTCGCCCTGGACGCTGACTACGGTCTTTTCCGGCGGTGCTTCACCCGCGGCGTTCGCCTTCTTTACAATGTCTACGTGGGTATCGATCGCTTTGGCAAAGCTAAGTCGGCTCTTGACCTCCCTGGCTATCATTTTCTTGTTGTCTTCGTCGAGGGCTGGATCTTTGAGCGCGCGGCTTAATGCCTTGTTGACCTCATCTTGGGCCTGTCTTGCGGCCGCTACGAGCTTTCTAGTGGGAGCAGTTCTCTCAAGGCCAAGAAGGGTGCTTTCCCGGTGACTCTTGTCCTTGAACTCGACCCGTAAATACCCGTCCACAGTGCTCCGATCGTATCCAGTTTTGTCGGCCACCAACTGCGCGATCTCACCTGGCTTGCCTCCCTGTTTACGGTAGATCTCGGCAAGTCCGTTGAGAATTTCACCTATCTCCTCTGCCTCCATGACTCGACGGTTGTCATTTGCAAGTAGCCTTGCTCTCAGGAATTTCTCCTCGGTGTCGATATGCTTCAGCCGTTCCGTGCGCCAGCCTTTGTCTCTTTGCTTCCGGTGGGAGCCGTCGATTGTTCTCCCGCGCGCATCCAGTAGCACTGGAACAAGCTGGCCAATTTCCTTATCGAGAACGATTTCGACCATGGGCAAAAAATCGCCTCGGCAGTCGCATATAAGTTTTCTTTAGAAATCTTCTATTTTTCGATCCTTCGAAATAGATGACTTCGCCCACTATTTGGCTGGTAAAAATTAGCAACAATAGACTTATTTCACTCAGCTTTCGT
>QHOM01000311.1 GCA_003218785.1 Verrucomicrobiota bacterium | reverse complement strand
CCAATAAACACAAATAAGGCAAAGAAGATCGCTGAATCGTGAACCGTGATGCGATGTAACGGTGTAACGTTTTAACGAATCACGTGAGGCGAAGCCTGATCAGCCGTTTTCTTCGAGTTTTGGCGTTCGCTTCTGCGCGAATTCGTTCCAAACGTTCGATCATGCCAGCAATTCGATGGTCCACTTCTTGCGGTGAAGTTCACCGCTAAGCGGCGCGGAACGGGACTACTTTCTTCTTTTTGATTACTGAGATCTCGTTCCTCTGTTGCGGCAAAAGATTCTCCATCACCCACGCTGTGGCGCGCTCGGTCAGTTCGGCGCCGCTGTGCAGACCGAGTTTGCCTTTGATATTTCCGCGATGGGTCTCGATCGTTTTCACGCTCAGGTTCAGCGCGTGTGCGATCTTTCTTGTGCCAAGTCCGGAGCCGACCAACTGAAAAACGTGCATTTCGCGGTCAGACAAATTTTCAACACGTGGCGCCTTCTCCAGGAGGCGGTGTTGTGGCTGTGTTTCGAGCGATTTTTGGAAAGCGCGCAGTGCTAATTCCCGGCTCACATAGATCTGACCCCGTAGAACATCGCGAATGGCGGCCAGGATCTCTTCTTTAATTGCCTTTTTCATCAGATAGCCATTCGCGCCCGCGCGCAGCGCTCGCTCGGCAAAAATGGCTTCCTCAAACGCAGAGTAAACTAGGATCAGCAACCCGGGATATTGCGCCTTAAGCGTTTTGACAAATTCCAAGCTGTCGCCGGTGCCCAACCGTAATCCAATCACGAGCAATTGAGGCCGGCATTCTGCGACCTTACTTTGCGTGCTCGGGATGTCGTCGGCTTCGCCGCAGACGATCATGTCAGGCTGGCAATTAAGATAAGTGACGATCCCGTGGCGTAGCAGCGAGTGCTCGTCCACGACGAGGATTCGGGCTTTTGCGACACCCTTTCCTGGAGCGCTCATGTCTGTCGGGTGTGCGTCTCCAACGGGCGCATTTTTTTGTTCTGCGGGGTCGCGCATTCAACGGCTTGTTATCAGCATCCGTGCCAAGTCTCGGAAAACGTCGACGATTCATAATGGTTTGCTGCATTTTGTGGTTAAACGAGAGGCGCTTATGAAGTGCGGCTTTTTACCGGAATAGGTATTTAATATCCGTTAAAGATTGGAACCGATGGATCCATTCTAAGGCCGTGCTGGCTCATTTTTTAGACCAACCGTGCTGTAATTTGGTGCGTGAGGTAACCACGAATTAACACGAATAAAACACTAATAGAAGTTGGATGTTCGACGTTTGATGTAGAGGCGCGTGTCCTCACGAGCAGATCGAGAAACGTTTTGCGGCTGAGACAGCCGCCTCTGCAACTATTCTTCCGTCCAAATCGCAACGAGGAAATCCGAGGCTCCCCCGCTTTAGCTTTTTATCTGTGTTGAGCAAAGCCTCATTCGTGTCTATTCGTGTGCATTAGTGGTTAGAATTCATTGGTCGTTCGCCGCGGGGAACGCCCCACAATTTTGTGTTTCGAAACGTACCGGGCGCCTCGCTATTTCAAAAAGAGATTCATATTGTCGAGATCGATGATGGCGTGACAGATGTACAGCGTATCCATTCCCAGGATCCCGCTGATTCTGGTGCTGCCCTGCCGCAATGCAAAATCAGGCAATGCAGTCACACCGAATTTCTCTGGGGGCACTTTGAAATCGCCGATCTTAAGATCGTTGATTTGCGCGGCACTGATGTGCTTCGCCATTCCGCTGGCAAAATGAGCAGAGACCCGCGTTGGTTCCGACGCGATTCCGAGCGATTTAAAGAGAGCTTCGTGAAAACTAGTAACAAATGCGCCCGTATCGACGAGCAGACGAGCCGATTGGTCGCGAATCGAACATGGCACGGTGAGCGCGCCGTTTTCCTCTCGATGCAAGGGGTTTGGCAATTGATCACCGCTTTGCGGCGAAGCAGAATGTCCAGGCCAAGAACGCCGTCAACGTGGCCGTTTCCACCGTCGGAGTGGATTGAATGGCGCAGTGCGATTGGGCTGCTGCCAAAGTTCATACTGCCGGCCATGATACTCTGCGCAAAGCCCACGGGGAGTATCTGGCCATTAATTTCCGTGAACCGGATATAGCGTAGACCGCGTTGCGATGGCCTTACGCCGAATGATTCAGCTGCGTCCGCATCCAGGATGATTTGGTTTGCGCCAGTATCGACCAGCAAATTCGCGGGCTGCCCATTGATGTTAACAGACATGATCATCTTGTTCAGAGGACCGTAGCGAACTCGCACGGCTTTGTATCCGCTTAATTGCGGCGGGGGACGACTTTTGGCTGCGCCGAAAATCGAGATCGGCGGGATCGTGAGAAGAACAAGCATTAACACTCGCACGCCATGGTCACGGCAAGTCAAAGCGATGCGCGGACGCATCGCACTCCAAAGCACTTCGTGCGAAATGCAAGGGAGCGGCTTACTCCGTTTCGTCCGGCAGCTGCCGGACTTTGGAAGTGCGCACGCGTCCTCGCGTCGCTTTCCTCGTTTGGCCATTCGAGCTTCTTTCGTCATTCGCCTGCCACGTCGACCTGCTCGCGAAGACTTTCGGAGTAGCCGAGCGGAGGCAGGTCATTCGCCTGCCGCGCCGTAGCCCGGCGAAGGCTGGTGCTTCGTCATTCCAGATACCCGTCACAATCCTGTTGGGCAATCGATAAATTCCCATGGAATCCTAAATCGTTTGGACAAATGCGCAGCGAGCGCTTTTACACCGAAGACTTCCGTGGTGTAATGTCCACCGAGTAGGAGATTCATTCCAAGTTCGTCGGCAGCTACAGCCGCCCAATGCGGCGCTTCCCCCGTGATAAACGTATCGATCCCGTCTCGGGCAACCTTGTAAATTTCCGAACCGGCGCCGCCGGTAATGATCCCGATTGTCCCGGTTTTCTTGGGACCAAACATGAAAGTTTTTATTGGGCCACCCAATGCCTTTCGCAACTTGCGATCAAGTTCTTCGCGCAGCCACGAAGTGCACGCCTTGAGCCCAATCATCTGACCCTTTTCTTCGAAGAACAGCTGGTTCGACTTAAGTCCGAGCGCCGCTGCGAGCTGTGCGTTGTTGCCAACTTGCGGATGGAGATCGAGTGGCAGATGCGCACTGTAAAGCGCGATGTTGTTTTCGAACGCGACGCTTAGTTGCCGACGCAATATGCCGGTCACCGGTTGGAGACCAGGCCAGAACAACCCGTGATGCACGATCAAGAGATCGACATCTTGTTTTGCGGCCGCTTCCAATACTCGTGTCGAGACGTCCACGGCTGCTCCGATTTTAGTAACGCGTCCCGAGTTTTCGATCTGCAGACCATTGAGCGCGTTGTCCCAATCGCCCACCTCCCGAATGCGCAGGAAGCGGTCGGCGTAACCGACGATGCTGGAAAGCGACGCCATGGCTGACGATTTAGTTTCTCGTAACAGCAGCAGGTTTACAATGTCTGAGCTTTCCTGGCTTTGTTCTGCGAGTAATCCTCCTCACCTCAATCCTCTCCCCGCAAGCGGGGCGAGGCCGGACGAGCGCGTCCAGGCCAGGCCGGGGTCTTTGCGCTCCTCACGCGAAGCTCGCCTCTCCCTTTGGCAAAGGGAGAGGATTAAGCTGAGGGTTTCGACAAACACCGCTGCTGCAGCGCAAGCCAGATCGCCTGCAAGACGCTGTCGAGTTCCTGGCGAACCTGATGATTCGCCACCGTCTAATTCAATTGCGAGCTTTGCCGCCGGACAATAGAAATCCAGTATGTAAGCGTCGAACGGATGCTGACGGCGAAATTTCGGTTCCGCAAATGGCGTCAAAGAATACGCTCAGTATCCGTTGCCTTCTTTCGCAACAAGCGAGCGCGATTCATGAAAAGTTATTTGAGTCGCCAAAGCTATTTCTGAAAAGGTGGACTTGTATTCCCTTCACCTCAATTCTCTCCCCGCAAACGGGGCGAGGCGATGAAGTGCGTTCAAGCCGGGGGTCCCTGCGCTCCTCACGCTTTTTTCCTTCGAGTGGATCCGCTTTGTGAAATCGGTGTATTCGTTTAAGACCGACGGGATTAAAGTACCCGACGATTTCTGAGTCGGGCAGTTCTAAGATAATCAGGCGGTTCAGAAAAGCGGCGCGAGGACGCGCGCGCACTCCGAAAGCTGCCGCGAAACGGGGAGAGGCGCTTCGATGGATTTTGCATGAAGTGCTTTTGGAGTGTGATGCGTCCTCGCATCGCTTTCACTCACCTTCGCAGCGCACCGCAAAGACCGGCAATCGCCCGTCGATACCGCGGACTTCCTGCGGTTGCAGCTCCTCGAAGCTGAACGAATCACCTGAACGATCTCGCACCGCCGCCGTGACAAGCAGTGGTCTTCCCGTCGCCTTCGTCAGCCCTTCCACGCGTGAAGCGATATTCACAGTATTTCCAATGGCGGTAAACTCCAGTCGTTGCGGCGAGCCGATGCTGCCTACAATCGCCGGACCGCAATGGATTCCAATTCCGATTTGGATCGGTGCGCGACCCTTTGCCGCAAGATCCTCATTCAACTTTTTCACAGCAGCCAGAATTTCTTGACCAGCCGCAACGGCATCGCCGGCATGATTGGAACCGGAGTCGCCTGCGCCAAAAATCGCCATAAACCCGTCGCCCAAGTATTTGTTTACCATGCCGCGATGTTCTTCCTCGACTACACGCACGGTTACGCGAAAAAAATCATTCATCACTTCCACAACGTCGCCTGGAGTGGATGCGCTCGCTCGCGCGGTCCACGAACGCATGTCCACAAACATGACGGTGATCTCTTCTTCGACGCCGCTCAATCCCGGATCGCGCGCCAGAATTTGTTCGGCTGCGCGCCTGCCTACATGCAGGCCGAATGTCTGGCGCAATTTCTCCTTATCTCTGAGTTCGTGAACCATGTGATCGAATTCGCCGAGCAACCGGCCAAATTCATCTGCCCGTCCAGCAGCTGCCGGACCGAGTTCGACATTCAAATTCCCACGTGACAGCGCATCCGATGCGGCACGCAATTGATCAATCGGTTTAGCAACCAGCCAGCTCATCATTAGAGCGGTGAAAATCCCAAACGCGATGCCGATTAACCCCACGAAAACGGCGAGCCACTCTGCATTAATAGCCGGCGATCGCGGCGCGAACATCAATAGCAAGAGCGAAGCGATCGGACAGACAGACCCGGAAACGGCCCACAAGATTCCGCGGCCGCGTAACGAAAGCGTGAAGACGCCCGGGGTGAGATCGGCGCGCTCGCCCCGAAAGAAAACGGGAAACAGTCCCCAGTGACTGGCCAGTTCGACCAGAAAAAATGAATGTGTGACTGCGATGAAACCGGAAACGCAGAATGAAATCGGCAAATGCCAGAGCAACCGCGAATCAAGTGGATTTTGAACTTGCAGAAGCGCGCCAATAAAGACAGGAATGCACAAAAACCAGGCAACACCGCAAATCGCAGCTGCAAACCATGGCAGGTGAATCAGTCGGCGGCGCGCTCTTGCGAGTGACGCAGAATCGATAGCTGATGCCGCGCAAAGACGATGGAACAATCCACGAAACGAGAAAATTCGTCTGAGCCACAGCAAAACGCCGACTGGATAGACCACGCTATTATAAACCACGACCGTGTCGAAAAAACGTTGCTTCAAGGAGGGAGAAACAAGTAACGGCTGTATAACCGTGGTGTTATACCAGATATTGAACGCGCTCCCGATAATTTGCGGAACCACT
>QHOM01000310.1 GCA_003218785.1 Verrucomicrobiota bacterium | reverse complement strand
AGCCGGCAGGGCGGAGAATTTCAGCTTCAGGTGCTCATAGTATCGGATCAGTTCCTTGTCTCTTTGGGTCAGGTTATTCGCCCCCTTCAGTTCTATCTGCCTGATTGCTCCCTCGGCTGCGCTGATAGCCTGTGCCTTGGTCCCGTAGAAATCGGCGTACGAGCCTTCCTCGTCGAGCCAGAAGTCTTCATTGATTTTCACTTCCAGCTGTGACGCCAGTTGCTGATATCGCTGCGCCGCGCCCGGCTCGTTCAAAATGCCGGCAATGCGCGCCGTGGCCCGCAACGCCTGTTGTGTGTAAACGGCGACATCGATCAATTCCGCATTCAACCCATACACCTCCATGATCCCGTACCCTTCCGGGAACAGATCGTTGTTCTGGTCCATGTCGGTCAGGAGCCAGTTAAGGCCCAGCTTCATAGCCGGGTACATTTCCTTCGCAAAGTCCAGGTCTCCTGTCCAGTCGAAGAGCTTGCCGACCGTAAGAATGAACTGGGCAGTTTCCTGGGTGTTGCCGGGGTTGGAAACCGCGCCCTTGGTCGTCACCTCGTGCACGATGCGACCGTTGCCGTTTGCTTTCATCGACTGATTCCGTAGCAGACGGAGGGTTTGCTTGGCGAGATCGAAATCGCCCGATGCGATGAGCGCTTGCAAGGAATACGTTTCCGTGCCGAACCACCAGGGATATTCCATCAGGCCGCCACCGAGTCCGCGGCCGATACCGGGAACTTCTCTGACCAGCCACTCGGTGTTGACCTTCACCCAGTTGTAGACTTCTTGCAAGCGGTGATCGGGTATTCTTATTCTCGCTCTTTCAATGATCGACGCATAGTGTCGCTTTTTCTTTTCGAGCAGGCTCGCGTGGTGCTTGGCCAGATACTTGTAGGTGTTTACGGCTGCGTTCTCGTCTGTTGCCGAGCCTGCGATAACGAAGGTCAGGGTGGAGGTACTCTGTGGGTCGACCGATAGACTGTATCGGGATGCCGCTGTGACTCCCCGTCCACTCGTGTGTATCGGCTGTGGATTCGCGATTGGTTCTGCATCGGCAGCATGGGCGGCTCCCCAGACGGAGAACCAGCTGTTGGCGACGTCTTGGGCGATGAAGAGGTGATTCGACTCTTGCCAGGCAACGCTGTCCTGAGCGTCCGTAATCCCGAGTCGTTCTGAAAACCATACGGGGCGTAAATCCGTTTTGACTGAAAAGTAAAAGCGCAACCGCTTCTTCCGTGCGCCTGCGTTCTTAAAGGAGTACTGGACGATCACTCCCTCCTGGCCGTCGGGACTGAACTGAAAGCGCTCGATCTCCAAGCTGTCCAACACCGCACCATATCTGAAGCGATTGCCAAAGGGGTAATTGACGAATTCGGCGCTCTCCGAGAGAGCGAATTCTCGATTGGTCGCGACATCGGTTACGGTTGCCCAGAAACCGTCTATCAGTTTGATCGGGTGGAGCCATAGCCCGCCCATTTCGCCCGGCACGTGCTCGCCCATGTCCGGGAAGTTCCCGTCCTGCGTTCCGATCAAATACGCCCTGTCGCCCGCCGTGACATAGGGCTGGACCTTGTTTTCCCCGTGATTGCTTATTCCTGCCAGGATGGGCGTGGCATAATCATTTTGAGATCGTAGCGATTGAACGATCGTCAGAGCGAACACGAGGGACAGGAGAGCGGAACGAATGGCGCTGTTCATCGAGGCACTTTCCGACGCACTGTTCGTAAGGTTCAGCGGGATTCGCCCGGACATCACCCCGTCGCGAGGCTCGCGAGTTTCAGGACCGTGTTCCAGTTACGACCCGTACCGCGTGTGCCAAGCAGCTTGTCAATGACCGCGTTCGTCAGGCGCGAGCGGCCGATGCCGTCCGGATAAACGATGTAAAGGTGTTTGCCCCCAGCGCGAACGACTTCGCGGCCCGTGATGGCAGCCTGAAGCGCTTTTACGTCAGTGTCCTTGGGCGCGTCTTTCAGAGCCATCACGACCAGATGGCCGGGATCGCGCGCGGCTTCCTTGGAGAAGGGATTGTTGGCGACCACGCTCTTCCATTCCTTCGCACTGCGGACGAAGAAGTCTGTTTGAAGACCGAGGCGCTTCGCGGCCTCCGCCTCCAGGAGGCGCTCCAGCCGGGCGGCCGTTCGTCCATTCGCGCCGAAAACGAGATTCCCGCTTTGCAAGAGCGACCGAGCGTCCGCGAGGCCCAGTTGCGTGAGGAGATGGTGCAGGTCGGCCATGGCGACCGGCTTGTGACCGCCGACATTGATGCGTGATGGCGCCGATGAGTGCTGAGAACATATCCCACTGCGTGTCCCACACGTCGCCTTGCGTGCCCAGGAAGGCGTCTGCCGCATGCCCGCCGGCGAGCGCGGACCACCATTCGAAGAACTCGTAGCAGGCGCTGAACGCCAGGCAACTCGCAGTCACGAGGACGAACAACCAACGACCGGGCCGCAACGGCGACGTGCGCAGCAGGATCTCGCGGATCAGGATGGCGGGGACGAAGCCTTGGACGAAGTGACCGAGGCGGTCGTAGTCGTTCCGCGCCAAGCCGAGCAAGTGTTGAACCCAGAAGCCCAGGGGCACACGAGCGTAGGTGTAGTGGCCGCCGATGATGAGGACGAGTGCATGGACGGCGAGCAGGGTGTAGGTGAGCGGGGTCAGCGGAAAGCGGCGAGCCGTGAGCACCAGGACTGGACCCGCGATCAGCACCGGAAAGATTTCGAGCCACCACGTAGTACGATCGTACGGCGCCACGCCGGACGCGATGAGCGCCGCACTGACAAGAACCACGAGAATACGAAGGTACCGGCTGGTCATTGGTGCATGGCGCCAACATAGTGCTTCCTCGCAGTCTTGCAACCGACCTCGACCCGCAGCCTAATCCCGGTACGGATCGAACTCCTTCTCGCCCGCCATCACCACGATCAGCGGCGTGAGCGTGTGCAGCACCGTGACCGTGTCGCCCTGCGCGGCGAGCACGTCCGGCAGGCGGCGATACGCGTGCGGCGACTCGTCCAGCCCGCCGCCGCGCAGGATCACACCCTTC
>QHOM01000326.1 GCA_003218785.1 Verrucomicrobiota bacterium | reverse complement strand
GTAATGGACGCAAGCAAACGCTCGCGCCACTCGAACGCGTTCTTTATCGGGTTGGGACGTTTTCGAAAAATCGTCCTGTTCGACGCACTCATCGCGCAGCTCACCGAGGCGGAACTGGAATCCGTGCTCGCACATGAAATTGGCCATTACAAAAAGCGCCACGTAGCGACGCGGCTCGGCCTGTCGTTGGCTGGCGTGTTTGTGGCGTTTGCCGCGATCGCATGGCTGGCGCGTCAAGAATGGTTTTATCGCGCGTTTGGTTTCGCACAGCAGGGAGGCTTTGCCGCCGCCAATGCCGTCCCTGCGATGCTGCTGTTTGCGCTCCTGGCGGGGACGATCAATTTCTGGCTTTCACCGTTCATTCATATCTGGTCCCGCCGTTTCGAATATCAAGCCGATGCATTCGCGGGTGCGACAATGGGAGAGGCGCAGTCACTCATTCAAGCGCTGCACAAGTTGAGCGAAAAGAACCTGAGCAATCTCACCCCCCACCCGCTCTACAGCGGCTTCTATTACTCGCATCCGACCCTGCTCGAAAGGGAACGCGCGCTGCGAATATCGGCTTAGCGCAAGCGGAGGCATGCGTACTTCGCGCTTTGGCAAATAACAACATCAACGCTTGACAGAAACGCCGCCACAACGTGCGCTGTTGTAACATGTCGAGACTCATCGTCGTTGGCGCGGGAATTAACGGCGTGACGGCCGCGATCGAATTAAAAAAGCGCGGACACAGAGTTAGGCTTGTCGATCCGGGGCCACTTCCGCATCCGCTGGCCGCCTCGACCGATATCAGTAAAGCAGTCCGCGCGGCTTATGGCGCAGATGAAGAATACAGTGCGTTGGCCGAACGCTCGATCAGACTCTGGCGCAAGTGGAATAAAGAGTTTGGTGTCGAGCTCTATCACGAGGTCGGGGTTATGTTCGTGCGCCAGCGAGAAATGAAGCCGGGTGATTTTGAATACGAAAGTCTCAAAATACTCGGACAGTGCGGACACAAGATTGAGCGCATGAACTCGGCGCGAATGTGGAGGCGTTTTCCCGCGTTGGCGTTTAAGTAACGTGATCTGCTTGATGCGCGCGGAATCGGAAGGGCTCCAGGTCGCCACCTCGGGATCGTCTTTGAAAGCGTTGTGGATGAGACGCCGTTCGTAAGAATTCATCGGCTCGAGCTGAATCGAACGCCCGGAGATGCGCACACGATCTGCCAATTCTCGCACGCGCTGCACGATGCGATCTTCGCGCAACCGGACAACCGGTCTTTCACCTCAAACCTCGACAACCTGAACTCTTCGCGCCCCAACGTTTTCCGGTTTTCGGCGCAGATATTTCAACGACCGGCTATTATGGTTTCCCGCTAAGCCGCGAGGGCGTGTTGAAAATTGCGAACCACGGTTCCGGCCGCGAGATGTCTCCTGAATCTCCGAAACGCGCTGTCACACCCGAAGAAGAAGAGAATCTGCGCGAGTTTTTATCATCGACATTTCCTGCGCTCGCCGACGCGCCGATCGTTTACTCACGCGTCTGCATGTATTGCGATACGAACGACGGACATTTTTGGATTGCGCCCGATCCCAAGCGGCCGGGTTTAATTGTCGCCGCAGGCGATAGCGGACACGGATTCAAGTTCGCGCCAGTAATAGGTGAGATCATCGCGGACGCCGCCGAAGGGAAATCGAATCCGCTTCTGCAAAAGTTTCGCTGGCGTCCGGAGATACGCGCCGGAGAACAAAAGGAAGCCGCGCGATTTAGTGCAGGTTGAATTCGTCGGCTCGTGGCGTTTAAGTAACGTGATCTGCTTGATGCGCGCGGAATCGGAAGGGCTCCAGGTCGCCACCTCGGGATCGTCTTTGAAAGCGTTGTGGATGAGACGCCGTTCGTAAGAATTCATCGGCTCGAGCTGAATCGAACGCCCGGAGATGCGCACACGATCTGCCAATTCTCGCACGCGCTGCACGATGCGATCTTCGCGCATGGAGCGGTAGTGTTCGCAATCGACGATAACCTTTTCAGCATCCTTGTCTTTGGCTTGCAGCAGCCGATTAAGCAAAAACTGGATGGCCTCGAGCGTCTCGCCGTTGCGCCCGATCAGGCGGCGGCTTTCCTCGGTATAAATCTGCAGCGTCGAGTTGCCGCCTTCGTTCGTGGTTTCCTCGATTTGCACAACGAAACCGAGATAGCCGAGCATCGTATCGAGGAGTTCCTTTGGGGTCATCATCGTTTTCGTCTTCCGGCTGGCGCAACTTTTTCGAGCTTCGGCATGGGTTGATTTTTGTTCTGATAAAATTGCAGGATACTGAAAAGATTTTGAGCGGTGTAATACAATGCCAGAGCTGCCGCAAAATTGTAGCAGATAAATAAAAAGATCAGCGGCGTAAACATCATCACCCGGCGCTGAGTAGGATCGCCCGTCTTTGGGGTCATGGCCATGAGCCAAATCTGCGTCGCCGCCATGCAAAGCGGGATGATATTAATTGGAATCGACCAGCTAAGCAATGGCAGGTGCGCTATTGTGTCTGGCTGCGAAAGATCTTTCACCCAAAGAAACTTTGCATTTCGCAATTCCACCGCCTGACCTAGCATTTTAAAGAGACCGAAAAAGATCGGGATCTGAATCATCATCGGCAAACAGCCGCCGACGGGATTGATTCCGTACTGCTTGTAAAGCTTCATCACCTCCTGATTCATCCGGGTTGGATCATCTTTGTATTTTTCCTTCAGCTCCTGCATTTTCGGCGATAGCGCGGCCATTTGGCGCATGGAACGGTTCGCTCTGTTTTGAATCGGCCAGAGTGTGAGCTTGATGATGGTGGTGAGAGCCAGGATGGCCAGGCCATAGTCGAGCAGCCAGCTGTGCAACAAGTTCATGAAGTTTAGGAGAAACTGGCAGACCAGTTTGAAGATCCCGAAGTCCATGACCTCGGCTTCATTGTGCGGAAGCCGGGCTGCAACTCAAAGCCTGGCATGCCGAGCGCTCCCTCAATGCCGAGCAATTTTTGGTCGGGCGGACGCTGGATATCGAAACGCCGGCCCCAGACCACATCGGCCTTGGCGGTAAGAGGCGCAAGCAATGTCGTAAAAAACTGGTCGCTCACCGCAACCCATTCCGCGCCCACGATGTTTTCCTGATAAAAGGGTCGCGCGGCGCGCTGGCCCACACCGAGAAATCCACCACCGCTACCAAACCAGCCAACATCGATGCCCTTCGCCTTTCCAGCGATGCACCACACCAGTCGCGTGTAAGACGGATAATCTTTCGGGTGAATCGGAGCAGCGGACCCAAGCGCAACAAAGTAATCCGCACTTCGGTAGGGTTTCGCGCCGCGATTCTCAAGATCGACATCCATTTCAGCGACAAAATTATCTTTCTTCTCCGAAGATTGTTGGAAAAGGAATTTCTTCCGGATGGTGATCTCCTCGGCAGTCGTGCGCTCGAATTGCACCGCGGAATCCGACTCGGCAGACACCGTGAACTCGGGAAGCGCGGACGCGGACGGCTGCTCAGTGATTGCGCCGATCGGTGCGCTTTCTGCTGAATTCAAGACAACACGTTGCCCTTTTTCGGCCACCTGCTTAAGCAAGACCGCTTCCTTGATTCCACCACCGCGATTTGTTAGGTGCAGCTCAACGTCCGAATTGCGCAGTGCTTCGATTTTCTCTGGAAAACTCGGAACCGGTTCGGCAGCGTTGGGCGCAACTTCAGGAGCGGCGGGCGGCGTCGGGGAAGCGATCGTCGCGGTGGGAGAAGCCCGCCCCGGCGAGACATTGACCGGTGCAGGTCTCGGCGGCGTCTGCTTTGCCTGATAGACTTCCCACAGGATCAGTCCAATCACGCAAAGGGTAACGACAATCCATGCAGTTCGATCCATAAATCTTGCCGAAGCGGCTATTCACAAGCAAACTCGTGGTTGCGCGTTGCTTTCGGAACAGGATCATGCCCTGCTTCGCCCCACGGTTGACACCGTGCCAGGCGCTTTAGTGCCAACCAGCTTCCACGGACGATGCCATGCGCCTCCACCGCCTCCAAAAAATACGCCGAACAGGTTGGCGTAAATCGACAGCCCGAACCGGGACCGCAAATCAAGGAGAGCAGCGGCGAGAACGTGCATTGGTAAATGCGAATAAAAAAACGAACAAAACTGAGCATCAGAGCGCTAGGATAGAAGCGCGCTTTGCCAGACGCAACCATTCATCTTCCAGCGCACGATAACTCGCTTTCGTGGCATCGCGTCTGGCGACGAGCACAATCCAAAAATCTTCCCGCAAATCGTGCTGATGCTTGCGCACAATTTCGCGCAGACGGCGTCGAACACGATTGCGAACAACTGCCTGTCCAAGGCGCCGGTTCGTAATAAAGCCCGCGCGACACGGACCCGAATTCTCTACTGCCACCATGCTAAGAGTCAGCAGTTTGCCACGCCGTATACGGCCCTCTCGTTTCACGCGTTCGAATTCCGACGAGCGCATCAAGCGGCGGGTTTTTGGAAAGGAGAATGAAGCTTTCGTGGGCATTATCAATTGTCGATCTTGCCACCGATAGACAGAGGACTTTGCAAAAACGGTGACTGTTCCGCGGCGATTCGACCGCTGGAAGACTTCGAAAGAAGTTCGCGAGCAGGCCGTCGCTCCTTGTTGTTGTGCGGCATCCGTACAGCAAAAGTCTTCCCCCGAGCCTCTAAGGGGAAGACTTCGCAAGGAGAGGGAGGCCGAGGAAGTTACGGACTCGACGACGTCTCAGCCGGAGATTCCGTTGTTCCAGCGGGAGATTCTGTTGTCGTAGCCGGACTGGCTGTTTCAGTTGTTGTTGTCGTTGTTGGGGGAGCCGTGGCAGCTGGGCTTGCCGCAGGCTCGGTAGTTTCGGTCTTTTGCTCGCACGCCGCGAGGAGCACGGCACTGGCCAGGATGCAGATGTATTTTTTCATAGTGGTAGTTGAAAGGGCATATTGGTTTAATTGATTAATCGGAGCAAGGCAGTTTTTGGCCCTATCGGAATTTCGTTTTCAGCGGCAAATGGCTGATG